>JASHPP010000379.1 GCA_030038035.1 Trebonia sp. | reverse complement strand
GCGGTCAGCGGGTTGTCGCCGGTGATCATGACGGTCCTGATCCCCATCTTGCGCATCTCGGCGAACCGCTCGGCGATGCCCTCCTTGACGATGTCCTTGAGGTGGATCACGCCGAGCGCCCGCGCGCCGTGGGCGGGGCTGACCTCCGCCACCACGAGCGGCGTGCCGCCGGCCGCGGAGATGCCGTCGACGAGCGGCCCGAGGTCGTCGGGCGGCGTGCCGCCGTTGCCGCGGATCCACTCCCTGACCGCGCTCGAGGCGCCCTTTCTGACCTGCCGCCCCCGGCCGGGCCGCCCCCGGCCGGGCCGGCCGTCGGCGAGGTCGATGCCGCTCATCCGGGTCTGGGCGCTGAACTCGATGAACTCCGCGCCCTGCAGCTCGCCTTCTGTGCGCTCGCGCAGGCCGTACTCGTTCTTGGCGAGCACGACGATCGAGCGGCCCTCCGGCGTGTAGTCCGCCATCGAGGACAGCTGCGCCGCGTCGGCGACTTCCGCCGCGGTCGCCCCGCCCACCGGCAGGAACTGGGTCGCCTGCCTGTTGCCGATCGTGATCGTGCCGGTCTTGTCGAGGAGCAGGGTGTTCACGTCGCCGGCCGCCTCGACGGCGCGGCCGGACATGGCGAGCACGTTGCGCTGGACCAGCCGGTCCATGCCGGCGATGCCGATCGCGGACAGCAGCGCGCCGATCGTGGTCGGGATCAGCGCGACGAGCAGCGCGACCAGGGTGACCAGGGTCTGCGGCGCGCCGGAGTAGAACGCCATCGGCTGCAGCGTGATGACCGCCAGCATGAAGATGATCGTCAGCGACGCCAGCAGGATGTTCAGCGCGATCTCGTTCGGCGTCTTCTGCCGCCTGGCGCCCTCGACGAGGGCGATCATCCGGTCGATGAACGTCTCGCCCGGCTTGGACGTGATCTTGACGACGATCCGGTCGGACAGCACCGTGGTGCCGCCGGTCACCGCGGACCGGTCACCGCCGGACTCGCGGATGACCGGAGCGGACTCGCCGGTGATCGCCGACTCGTCCACCGACGCGACGCCCTCGATGACGTCGCCGTCGCCGGGGATCACGTCGCCGGCCGTGGCCACCACGATGTCGCCGAGCTGGAGTTGCGTGCCTGGCACCGACTCCTCGCGCAGCGAGTCAGCCGAAGCGCCCGGGGTCCAGTTGAGGACGCGGCGCGCCAGCGTGTCGCGCTTGGCCCGCCGCAGCGTGGCCGCCTGCGCCTTGCCGCGCCCCTCGGCCACGGCCTCGGCCAGGTTGGCGAACACGACGGTGAGGAACAGCCAGACGACGATCGTCCAGTTGAAGGCCGGCTCGCTGTCCCTGAAGATCGCCGTGTACAGGCACAGCACCGCGCCGACCTCGACGACGAACATGACCGGGTTCCTGATCTGGACCCGGGGGTCCAGCTTCCTGACCGCGTCGGGCAGCGACTTCCAGAGCATGTGCGGGTCGAGCAGCCCGCCGCCGATCCGATGCTGCGGGACGCCGCCTGGCGACCGGCCGGCGCCGGCCGGCGCGGCGGGACCTGTGGTTGTGACAGACATCAGTGCAGTCCTTCAGCGAACGGACCCAGCGCGAGCGCGGGAAAGTAGGTCAGGCCGACGAGGATGAGGATGACGGCGATGAGCATGCCGGCGAACAGCGGCGTCCGGGTATCCAGCGTGCCCGCGCTCGCGGGCACCGGACTCTGCCTGGCCAGCGACCCGGCCAGGCCGAGCGCGAATATCTCCGGCGCGAACCGGCCGAGCAGCATCACGACGCCGCCGACCGTGTTGTACCAGCCGGTATTGGTCGCGAGCCCGGCGAACGCCGACCCGTTGTTGTTCGCCATCGAGGCGAACGCGTAGACGATCTCGGTCAGCCCGTGCGGTCCTGGGTTCAGGATCGAGTTGGTCCCGAACCTCGTGGCGAGCGATAGCCCGGCCGCGGTGAGGATGACCACGGGCAGCGTCAGGAAGTACAGCGCCGCGTACTTCATCTCGGCGGGCCGGATCTTCTTCCCGATGTACTCGGGCGTCCGCCCGACCATCAGCCCCGCGACGAACACGGTGACCATGGCCAGCACCAGGATGCCGTACATGCCGGCCCCGACGCCGCCCGGCGCGATCTCGCCGAGCGCGATGTCGAACAGCGCGATCCCGCCGCCGAACGGTGTCAGCGAATCGTGGAAGCAGTTGACCGCACCGGTCGAGGTGACCGTGGTCGACGCCGCGAACAGCGAGCAGCCGGGCGTGCCGAACCGGACCTCCACCCCCTCATAGGCGCCGCCCGCCAGCTGGGGCGCCGTCCCTGCGTGCTGCGCCTCGAAGAAGCTGATGCCGCCGACCGCCGCGAGCCAGATGGCCGCCATCACGGCGACGAGCACGTAGCCCTGCCTGTTGTCGCCGACCATCTTGCCGAACGCGCGCGGCGTGGCGAACGGGATCAGCAGCAGGATGAAGATCTCGAACCAGTTGGTGAACGGGTTCGGGTTCTCGAAGGGGTGCGCGGAGTTCGCGTTCAGCGGCCCGCCGCCGTTGTTCCCCATGTCCTTGATGACTTCCTGGGAGGCGAACGGCCCGCCGACGATCGTCTGGTGCGCGCCCGACAGCGTGGTCACCGTGTGGTAGGCGGCGAAGTTGTCGATCACGCCGCCCGCGGCCAGGATCAGCCCGCCGACGATCGACAGCGGCAGCAGCAGCCGCAGCACGCACCGGGTGAGGTCCACCCAGAAGTTGCCGAGCCGGTCGGTCCTGGCCCTGGTGAACCCGCGGATCATCGCGATCGCCACCACGATGCCGACCGCGGCGGACATGAAGTTCTGCACCGCGAGGCCGCCCATCTGGACCAGGTAGGTCATGGTGGTCTCGCCGGAGTAGTTCTGCCAGTTCGTGTTGGTCACGAACGAGACCGCGGTGTTCCACGCCAGGTCCGGGGGCACGTTGGACATGTTCGGCCCGATGAACGTGAACAGGTAGTGCTGCAGCCGCTCGAGGCCGTACAGGAACAGGACGCTGACCAGCGAGAACGCGAGCATTGAGCGCACGTAGACGGTCCACCGCATGTCCGCCTTCTGGTCGACCCCGAACAGCTTGTACAGGGCCTTCTCCGCCCGCCAGTCCTTGTCGCTTGTGAAGACGCGGGCGATGTAGTTGCCGAGCGGCACGTAGCACGCCGCGAGGGCGGCGACGAGCAGCGCGACCTGCAGCCAGCCGGCCGCCGTGCTGTTCATCTCAGAACCTCTCGGGCAGGAGGAGTGCCGCGAACAGGTAAATCGTCAGCAGGACGCCACCGATCAGGCCGATCCAGTTCTCAACGCTCAAAGCGCTCAATCCCCTTCACGATCAGGATGAGGACGGCGAAGACGACAATCGTCAGGCCGATGTAAAAGACGTCATCCATGGCCACTCCCGAGGCGTGGTTTGCGCGGCACGGGGACCGGAACGACTCCGGCCCGGTCGAGACCGCACGGTGCCCCGGTGACCGCCGTCCGGGTGAGGGCCGGCGGTCCCGGGAGTAGCACAATCAAACGCCCGAATGGGCAGTGGAAATTAGCGTCCTGACGGCACCCATGCGGGTCTTAGCCGATTCCTAACGGACCCCATGCGCCTGACGCCGGGCGTTAGCCGCAACCAGTTACGTGCCGGGCAATTCCGGGATGTCCGGCACGAGCGCCCGGTGCCGCCGCAGTCCCCACGGCCGCAGCCCGCGTCCCATCTCGTCCATCAGCGCCGACGGCGGGACGGCGAGCACGGGGCATTTGGCGTGCGCGAGGCAGTACCGGCCCACCGACTTGCGCAGCGCGCGGCCGATCAGCGACCGCCGCCCGGTCCCGATGACGAGCAGGTCGCCAGGCTCAGCCGCGATGTCCACGAGGGCGGGCCCCGGTTCGCCGCGCGCCACGCACAGGTCGACCTGCAGGTCGCGGGGAATCCCGCCGAGTCCGGCCTCGAACGCGGCGAGCAGTCGCTGCCTGGCGGCGTCGTGCCACACCTGGCGCAGGTAGGGGGAGGGGTGGCCCCGCTCGGCGAGGTCGCCGCCCGGCGGTATCCAGCTGATCACGGGCACCAGCGGCACCGCGCGCTCACGCGCCTGGCCGGCCGCGTAGCGCAGCGCCTGCAGGCTGCCCAGCGACCCGTGCACGCCGACGACGATCCGACGCACCGCCACCACGATGCATCGCCTCCTGACCTCACAGTGCCTCGTCCATAGGCACTTTCACGCGCTACCACCATCAAACATCGCCGCGGCGGCGGAGCGCGCGGCTCCTGGCGGAACCCTGATGAAACATGACCGAAACGTTACGGTTCACAGGCAAACCCTTACCCGCCGTAACACAAGTTATTATCCCGAACGGGCCGTGGCGCCTGCCCAGCGCCCGCTCACGCCCCGTTGATCGCGGTGACGCCGTCCAGGGTGCCGAGGAACACGGTGCCGCCCACCAGTGTCGGCGCCGAGAAGTGCGGCAGTCCTCCTGGGATCGATATCTGGTAGCGCACGGCGCCGGTGGCCGGGTTGAGCTCGTACAGCGTGCCGGCGGCGGTGCCGCTGAAATTCCACGCGGTCACCCAGACGGCGCCGCCGCCGACGGTCGGCGATCCGTTGGAGTCGGCCGGCCCGTGCCACAGCACCTTGATCGTGTGCTTGGCGGCGCTGACCGAGACGGCGGCGATGCCCCCGCTGCCGCACGGCTCGTAGATGTCGCTTCCGTTGACCGCCGCCGCGCCCTTGGCGCCGTAGCCGGAGATACTGCAGATCGCCTTCTCCGCGAGCTGGCCGCCGATGCCGCCCAGGTGCAGGGTGTCCAGCAGGTAGCCGACGCCGCGCTTGCCTACGATGAACGTCACGTTGCCGGCGGCGAGCACCGGCTGGGTGGAGCCGAGGTCGTAGTCGTTGGCGTTGTCGTTGGCCCAGGTGGAGGGCGCGAACAAGTCGATGCGCTTCAGCGTCGGGGTGAGCCTGATGACCGCGTCGCTGCCGTCGTACGGGGGCGCCGTCGCCTCGCCGTTCGCGATGCCCACCCACAAGTCGCCGTCCGGCCCGAGGACCGGGCCGGCGGTGCCCCAGACGGCGCCCTGCCGGGTGGTCGGGGTGAAGTAGCTGACCGGCGCGCCCTTGCCGGACAGCGGCACCCCGACGATCGAGCCGATGTGCGGCCCGCAGTTGCCGAACAGCCCGCCGAACGACACGTAGACCCGCCCGTCCGTGATCGCCAGCGCGGGCCGCTGCTGGTTGTATTCGGGGGTGTTCGCCGCGGACGTGATCAGGACCGCGCGCTTGACCTTGACGGACCCGTTGGTTATCGACAGGCCGTAGAGGGTGTGCTGGTAGCCGGGGGTGGTCTCGGCGACCGCGTACACCAGGCCGTTGGCCTGGTCGTAGATCGGCGTCCCGGTGATGCCGAGCGGGAAGATGTCGCCGCACCCGTTCAGCGCGCTCTGCGGGACCGGGGTGCCCAGGTGGGTGCGCCAGACCACCTTGCCCGTCGACTCGCTGAGCGCGTAGACGGAGTCGTCTTCTGTCGCCGCGATCACCAGGTTCCCCACCACCAGCGGCTGGGCGTAGACGGCGCCGTCCAGGCGGGCCGTCCACCGGGTGGTCAGCTTGCCCGCCGCCTGCAGGCCGGCCGCGACCCCGGTGTGCGCGGCGTTCTTGCCGAACTCCGGCCACGCCGCCGCCGGGTAGTTGGCCGCGGCCGCGCCGCTGTCCGGCGATCCCTGGGAGGTGCCCTGGAAGGTGCCCTGCGCGGTGGCCGCCGCGGCGCTCGAGCACGCGGCGAGCACGCAGACCGCCGCCGCGGCCGCCGTCCTGCGCACCGCCCTGCCGCCCGCCCGCCGTGCCTGGACGCCTGCCGCGTCCCCGAAGAGCCCGACCATCGCTACCCCAAGTGCGCGCATGCGGTCAGTGTCGCAGAGGGGACGAGCGTTATGGTCCGGCAAAGGTGAACAATTCCTCTAAGTCCGGCCGGCTCAGCGGCCTATGCTCCGCTGATCGCGGTGACGCCGTCCAGCGCGGCGCCCCTGACCACCTCGGTACTCTGGCCGCGCGCATGCGATCAGTGTCTGTCTGGATGCACTGGCATGATGGGTTGATTATGGATGACAACCTCTTCCCGGGCGGGCCGGGCACCGCGTCCTTCGTCGCGCTCGGCGACAGCTTCACCGAGGGGCTGAACGATCCGGCCCCAGGCGGTGGGTACCGCGGCTGGGCGGACCGGCTGGCGGGGATGCTGGCGGCGCGGCACCCGGACCTGCGGTATGCCAACCTCGCGGTGCGCGGCAGGCTGCTGCGGCAGATCGTGCACGACCAGCTGCCGGCGGCCATCGCGATGTCGCCCGCCCTGGCCGGCCTCGCCGGCGGCGGCAACGACATCCTGCGGCCCGGCGCCGACCCGGACGTGCTCGCCGAGCTGTTCGACTCCGCGGTGGCGCGGCTGGACCAGGCCGGCTGCCGGGTGCTCATGTTCACCGGCTTCGACCCGGTCGGGTTCCCCGTGCTGCGCCTGCTGCGCGGGCGGATCGCCGCCTACAACATGCACCTGCGCGCGATCGCCGACGCCCGCGGCTGCTACCTGGTCGACCTGTGGTCGATGCGGTTCCTGCGCGACCCCGCCGCGTGGAGCCCGGACCGGCTGCACCTCACGGCGCAGTCACACCAGCGCATAGCGCTGCGCGCCTGCGAGGTGCTCGGCGTCCCTGTGACGCCCGCCGCCGGCGAGCCGTCGGCCTTCTCCTCGCGCGCCCCATCGCGCGTATCGTCGCTGGTTCCGCCGCGCGGCGACCGGGCCGCCTGGCTGGCCGCCCGCCGCGAGGACATCCGCTGGGCCCGCGAGTACGCGCTGCCCTGGGTCAACCGCCGCCTGCACGGCACCTCCTCGGGCGACGGTATGCCCCCCAAGCGCCCCGACCTCCAGCCGGTAACCCCGCTCTGACAACTCTTCAGATTCGCGCCCTCAGCGGGAGGTCGGGGCCAGTGGCCGGTGCCTGGATTGCCGGATATGTCCGGCCCGCACCCGGCCGGGGCTGGCTAGCGCCAGCATGACGGCGAGCCCGGCGACCAGCGGCGCCCACCAGATCCACGCGTCGTGCGACGGCCCCTGCGCGGCGGCCGTGATCAGGCCGCCTGCGACGGACGCGGCGACCAGCCGCGGCCAGCTCAGCGTCGCGGCGGGGATGAGCGCCGCCGCGATCGGCGGCCACGGGTAGTAGGAGACCATCACCGGCTCGAAGAACGACCGCAGCGCGAGCGTGAGGGCGACCCACCACAGCACGTCCGCGAGCGCCGCCGTCGGCCACCGCGCGCCGCCGGTCTCGGCCGCGGTCAGCCGGGCGAGCCAGCGGCGCCGGACCACCACCGCGCAGCAGCACGCGAGCAGGATCGTCGCCAGGCGCGCGGGCCCGGCGGCGACGTTCCCGCCGGCCAGGTGCGGTGCCAGGCCCGTCCACAGCGTGGGGTGGTTGATGATCGGCGAGTCGGGCTGGCTGGTCACCGCCGTATACGTGGCATGCCAGTTCGCCGCCGCCGCCGCGCCGAGCAGCACGGCCGAGGGAACGGCGGCGCGCACTAGGAACATGGGTACCCGCCGCCACGCGAGCATCGCCACCAGCACAGGCAGCGCCAGCAGGACCAGCGGCTGGACGCAGACCGCGGCTCCGGCGAGCCAGCCCGCCGGCGCGGTCCGCGACCGGCTGAGCGCCAGCACCGCGTACAGCAGCAGCCCGACGGCCACCGCGTCTTCCGGGTGCCCCCAGCGGGCCGACACGTTCCACAGCACGCCCGCGCTGACCGCGGCGAGCCACCCCCGCTTCCACCGGGGCACGCCGAGCTGCTCGGCGAGCGCGTCGGCGGCGAACAGCGTCACGCAGCACAGCGCGATCTGATACGGGCCGGCCAGCAGCCAGACCGCTGGATGCAGGTTGTGCGGGCCCGGGATCCGCAGTGACAGCCCGGTCGCCGAGATGAGGGCCGCGCACGGGATGAGGATCACCGCGGCGCCCGGGAGCGAGACAAGCCCGGTCGGCGGCGTGTACAGGCCCCCGATGTCCCCGTGCGCGAGGCGGGTCGCCGCGGTCAGCGTTCCCCACAGGTCATACGGCAGCGCCCACTCCGTGTGCCCGATCTGCGTCGGCCCCCACGTGGTGGTGTACATCCCGACCGCGAGCAGGCCGACGCTGGCGAGCAGCGGAAGCACTCGCCGCTTCAGTCTGTCCCGCATGCCCGTGCCTCCCCGCGCCGCCAGCCGCGTGCTACTGTACCGGCGCCGGTCCCGGGCGCCTATCCGCCCGGGACCCCGCGCGGCCGCCAGGCAGCGAGGCCAGGGCAGGGGCCGGCCTGAGCGGGCCAATCTGACACTGCGGCACATGAGGAGTAGTGTCGCTTGCGATCTTTCACGCGCTCGCTCTGAAGGGGCGGCCATGTATCAGCCTTATCCGGGCGGGAGCCAGCTTCCCCAGCCTTCGTTTTCGCGGCCGCCCGCGCCGCCCTCCGTCGTGCGGGCCGCCCAGGTCATGTACGTGGGAGCGGCGGCCAGCCTGATCGGCATCATCATCGACATCCTGGAGCGCCACGCGATCAGGAACGCGCTCGCGACCCGCAAAATGGCCCACCCCCTGACGCCTTCCGAGCTCACCACGGACTACCACCTGGTGCTCGGCGTGTTCGTCGTCGGCGGCCTGATCTCTGTCGGGCTGTGGATCTGGATGGCCCAGAGCTGCAAGGCGGGAAAGAGCTGGGCACGGATCGTCTCGACCGTGCTGTTCGCCCTGAGCACGATCGACGAGCTGCTTGGCGCGGGCCTGGGGGGCGGCGGCGGAGTGCGGATCTACGGGCTGCTCATCTGGGTGATCGGCCTGATCGCCATCATCCTGCTGTGGCAGCGCTCGTCGACGGCCTACTTCAGGCCCGTGCCGCAGTACTGACGCCGCTCGCCGCGGCCCTGCCTGGTCAGCCTTTCGCCGCCTCGGCGGCCGCACCCCACGTGATCACCCGGGCGGGGTGGATGGTGACGACCACGCGCCGCTCGCCCGGCTTGTCCATGGCGCGCAGGTCCGCGCCGTACTTCGCGCCCACCCTGTCCGCGAACGCGTAGTCGTCGTCCGGCGTGATCTCCGCGTCGCCGCGCAGTTCCACGTACCGGTACGGGTCGCCGAAGATGATCAGGCTGCACTTCGGGTTGGCCTGCAGGTTCTTCACCTTCTGCCGGGCGGTGTTTAGCGAGAGCTTGACCGTGTCGCCCTCGGCGAGGAACCAGGTGCCGGACAGCTGCGGCCGCCCGCTGGCCCCGATCGTGCCGAGGGTGGCGACCTGGGCGCCGAGCAGGTCGCGGTGCGAGTCGGGAATCGTTGTCATGGCACGAACTTTACGATGTCTTAGCCCCGGAATTCACGGCGGCCCGCGGTCACCATGACAGGGAAACCGGAACGGGCGGGGGCGCGGGAGCGCTCAGCGTTCGGTGGCCCGCACCGGGACCTTCGCGTAGCCGCGGACGTCGGGGAACGGCGCCTCGACGGCCTGCAGGTCGACCTGGAAGGTGTTGAGCAGCATCGCGAGCATCGAGAAGTTGCCCAGGCAGCCGATCACGTCGACCAGGCCTCGCTCGCCGAACTCCGCCAGCGCGAGCGCGAAGGTCTGGTCGCTGACGAAGTGGTCGCGCAGGACCTCCGTGCTCAGCTGGTAGAGGGCCTGCTCGTCGCCACTGGGGAACGACGGCTCCGCGCCCGCCGCGAGCGCCTGCAGGCTCTCGGCCGAAACCCCGAGGTCGACGGCCTTGCCCACGTGCGCGTTCCACGAGTACTGGGCGTCGAAGTGGCGGGCCGCGATCAGCAGGCTCAGCTCGCGCAGCCGCGGGTGCAGCGCGGACTCGAAGCGGCAGTACGCGCCGAGCGCCTCGACCTTCTCGCACAGCTCGGGGCTGCGCAGCCACACCAGGAACGGTCCGCGGGTGCCGCCGCGGCGGCTCGCGATCCGGTCGCTGATCTCCTGCTGGCGTGGGGACAGTTCGGTCAGGGCGGGCAGGCGCATCTCGGGTTCCCGTCTGTGCTCGTGATCGGCTTCGCTGCACGCATTGTGCCTGCTTCCGCCGCGCCTGCCGTGCAGCCTAAGGATTCGCGCAAGAACGGCCGTCCCACCGGTGCCCGGCGGTAGCCTCACCGCCATGACGGTCATCAAGGCGGCTGCGGTCCAGCGGCTCGGCCGGGGCGGCGGCGTCGTCACGATCCCGCTGATCACGCGGCAAAGCGCGGCGGAAGAGAACAAGATCACGACCGGGATCAGCGTCTATCCTCCAGGCACCGGGGCGCCGCCGCACACGCACAACTGCGATGAGCACGTGACCCTGCTGGCAGGCTCCGCCGAGGTCGAGATCGACGGCAAGGTCACCCCGCTGGTCCCCGACGACACCACGTACGTCGAGGCGGGCGTCGTGCACTGCTTCCGCAACACCGGCGAGGCCCCGATGAAGATCTTGTGGGTCTACAGCTCGGCCTACGTCACCCGCACGTTCGCGGACACCGGGGAGACCGTCGAGCACCTGTCCGCCGCCGACCAGATGGTCCGCGACTAAGCGGAAACTCAAGACGTGGGATAGAAACCCACCATTAAAGGTGGTTTTCTATCCCACATCCTTGACTACGGGGCAGCTGGACCCCGGCTACGCCGCCGCCGCGACCTCCTTGAGGAACCGGCGCACCGCGTCGTTGAACAGCGCCGGCGTCTCCCAGTACATGGAGTGCGGCGCCCCGGGCACGATCTCCACCCGGGCGCCGGGCAGCAGCTCGCCGGCGCGCCGCATGGTCGACGGGCTGAGCACGCCGTCCTTCTCGCCGCCGAGCAGCAGCACGGGGAACGGCGCCGCGGTCAGCTCGGCCACGGTCGGGCCGTCGGAGTTGAGGTTGCGCAGGTCGGCCATCTTGGCGGTGTTGAACGTGCCCATCTGCCTGAACAGGAACGCCAGGTCCGGCCGCTCCGCGCGGAACGCGGGCGTGAGCAGCCGGTCGAGCACCGGCAGCTGCTCGGCACGAGCACGGTCGGCCCGCACCAGCTCGGTCAGCTCAGGGTCGCGCAACCCCCCGAGCGAGTGCGCCAGGATCACGCCGCGGACCCGGTCCGGCCGCAGCAGCGCCGCGCGCAGCGCCGCCGCCGCCCCGATCGACTGCCCGGCGAGCACGCAGCGGGCCGGACCGCCACCCAAGGCGACCGTGTCCAGCACCGCGCTGATGTCGCCGGGGAAGGCGCGCGCGTCGTGCTCGCCCGGCCACCGCGTGTTGCCGAAGCCCCGCAGGTCCATCGTGACGACCGTGTACTCCCCGCTCAGCGCGGCGACCTGCTGCCACCACGCGGCGTGCTGCCCGCCGGACCCGTGCACGAGCAGCAGGCCAGGGCCGGCGCCGTGCACCTCGTAGTAGACGCTGACTCCGTCGCTGTCCGCGTAGCCGGCCAGCTCGCTCATGGCAGTTCCTCCTCGATGACCGGGTTGGCGAGGGTCCCGAGGCCGTCGATCGTGATCGAGACGACCTGCCCGGGAACCACCGTGGCTGTCTCGTCGGTGCCCAGCCACACGACGTCGCCTGGCCGCAGGGTGATGTAGCGGGACATCGCGCAGATGAAGTCGTACGGGTCGAACAGCATGTCCCCGGTGGGGAACGACGCCTGCACCGAGCCGTCGACCCGGACGGTCGTCGTGGCCGACAGCGGGTCCGCGCCTGTCACGATGTACGGACCCATCGGCTTGAACGTGTCGCTGTTCTTGCACCGCCAGAACGTGCGGTCGGTGCGCTGCCAGCCGCGCGCGCTGACGTCGTTGCCGATCGTCCAGCCGAGCACCGCGGCCCTTGCCTCCTCCCGGCTGCAATGCCGCACCGCCGTGCCGATCACCGCGACGAGCTCACCCTCGGCGACCAGCGGCTCGTCGCAGTCGGCCGGCCGCACGATCGGGGACAGGTGCCCGGTCAGCGCGTTGTTGGCGCGGTACCCGATCTCCGGCCGGCCGGGCACCGCCTGCCCGCCGTCCGCCGCCCGCTCCGCGTGCCGCTTGTAGTTCAGGCCCGCGCAGAAGAAGGTCCCAGGGATCACGGGCGGCAGCCACCGCACGTCCGCGAGCCGCCGCTTCCTGTTCAGCTTTTTGTATATTCCGAACGGTCCCCCCGTGACTGGCACCACGTAATCGTCCTCGACCAGCCCGTACCGCGCCCGTCCGGCGTCCTCGAACCGGCACCAGATCATTTGTCTCCCCCGGGGGGACGACCCCCCCGGTGACCCCCCCGACTGGGGGGACTACCCGTCCCCCCAGACCCCCCTGAGAGCTTGTGCGAGACGCGCTTGGTGACCAGGAAGCCCGCCAGCCCCTCCGGGCCGCCCTCCCGGCCGTAGCCGCTGTCCTTGACCCCGCCCGAGGGTGCCTGCGGCACCGAGCCGCCGCAGTGGTTGATCGACAGGATGCCGGCCTCGAACCCGGCGATCAGCTTCTCGGCGGTCGCGGCCGAGTCGGTGTAGGCGTAGGCCGCGAGCCCGAAGGGCAGCGAGTTCGCGACCTCGAGCGCCGCATCCAGGTCGTCGAACGGGGCGATCGGCGCGACCGGGCCGAACGGCTCCTCGCTCAGGATCGCCGCGCTGGCAGGCACGTCGGTCAGCACGGTCGGCTGGTAGAAGTAGCCCGTGCCCTCGATCGGCTGCCCGCCGGTGACGACGGTCGCGCCGGCGCTGACCGCGTCCTCGATGAGCTTTTGCACGGCGACCAGCCGCCGGTGGCTGACCATCGGCCCCATCTGCACGCCAGGTTCCAGGCCGTTGCCCACCTTGATCGCGGCCATCGCGCCGGCGAACGCCTGCGTGAACGCGTCATACACCCGCCGGTCGACGAGGAACCTGCTGGGCGAGGTGCATACCTGCCCGGCGTTGACGATCTTGGCGCGGACGGCGGTCCGCGCGGCCTTGACCGGGTCGGTGTCGGCGCAGACGATGACCGGCGCGTGTCCGCCGAGTTCCATGTGGGTCGGCTTCATGGCGCTGGCGGCCAGGCCGGCCAGGTGCTTGCCGACCGGCACGGACCCGGTGAACGCGATGAACCTGATCGCCGGGTCCGGGATCACCTTGCGGGAGATTTCGTCAGGCACCCCGAACAGCACGTTCAGCACCCCCGGCGGCAGGCCGGCCTCTTCGAAGGCCCGCGCGATCAGCGAGACCGTCCCCGGCACCTCCTCGGACGGCTTGATCACGATGGAGCAGCCGGCGGCGAGCGCTGCCGAGATCTTGCGCATCGGCCCGCCCGCCGGGAAGTTCCACGGTACGAACGCGCCGACCGGGCCGACCGGCACCACCCGGACCGACAGGATCTCGTCCGGCCCCGACGGGATGATCCGCCCGTACGCGCGGCGCGCCTCCTCGGTGTTCCACTGCAGCCCGGCGGCCGCCCGGTGCACCTCACCGGCCGCCTCCGCGAGCGGCTTGCCCTCTTCCAGCGTCATGACCCGGCCGATCTCGTCCGCCCGCTGGTGCAGCAGCGCGGCGGTCTTGAGCAGGATCGCTGACCGGTAGTCAGGCCCGGCGTCCCGCCACTTCGGGAACGCCGCCCTGGCCGCCGCGATGGCGGCGTCGACATCGGCGGGCTCGGCGAACGGGACCCGGCCGAGCACGTCCTCGGTGGCCGGGTTGACGACGTCGGCGCCCCGGCCGCCGGAGCCCTGCCCCCACTCCCCGTCGATGTACAGCGAGAGCTGCGGGTATCCGGCCTGCCCGGTGGTGGTCATCTGTGGTCACCCTCCTGCGCGTCGCGCTCGGTCTTCAGCGTCCAGATCGTGTGCGGCGGCGTTTCCTCGTAATCGTTGGGGCCGTAGCTGTCGTCGACGCGGTCCATGTCGGCCGCGAACTCGACCCGGCCGCCGCAGGGCGCGTGGATGAACCGGAAGATGTTCGAGCCGACCGTGTGCCGGCCAAGGCGCCGCGCCTCGTGCCAGCCGCGCTCGATCATGTCGTTGGCGCCGACGATGACCTCGTCGACTCCTGCGACCTCGTAGGCGCAGTGGTTGACGCCGGCCCGGTCTGGCCGGTGGCAGAGCAGCAGCGTGTGGTGGTCGGTGTCGCCGGGGGCGCGCATGAACACCCCGACCTTGGCCACCCGGTCGGTGGGCACGAAGCCAAGCCGTCCGGTGTAGAACGCCACGGCCCGCTCCCGCCCCGCCTTCGGGATGTCGAGCGCCACGTGGCACAGCCGCAGCGGCCGCACCCGGCCGGGCGGCTGGAGCGGCTGGTTCCACCGGTTCACGTTCCCGGTCCTGTTGGCGCCGGGGTAGCGGGTCTTCCCCGTCGTCGGCTGGCTGACGGCCAGGCCGACACCGAATCCGGTCTCGTCGACCGTGTGCGCCACGCCGTCGGCGTCGGTGTAGATCGACCGGTCGGCGAGCAGGTCCGCCGTCAGCTTGTCGAGCGAGTCGGGGGTGTCGACGCCCCAGACGATCTCGCGCAGGCTCGGCCCCTCCTGCACCGGCGGCGGAAGGACGGGGTCACCGGCCTGCCTGAGCTCGACCACCTGGCCCGTCTGGGTGGCGAACCGTGCCCCAGGGGCGCTTCCCGCCCCGTCGCCGTCGATGGGCGCGAGCCCGAAATCGGCGAAGAAACGCGCGCACTCCTCGAGGTTGGGCACGCCGTACACGACCCGTTCCACCCGCATGACCGTCATGGCTGGAAGCATAGGCGGGCGAGCCCGTCAGCCGGCGAAGCCTTTTGTTGCAGGTTCGGCGGGCCTGGCTACGCGGACTTGGCCTGCTCGGCGGGCCTGACCTGCTCGGCCGGCGCGTGCTTGCGGAACCATTCGGCGACGAAGTCAAGGAACAGCCTGACCCGGGCGAGCGACTGGCTGCCGGGGGAGTGCAGCGCGTACAGCGGGCGGTCGGGGATCTCGCAGTCAGGGATCACGCTGACCAGGGCGCCGTCCGCGAGTTCCTCGCTGACCAGGCGGATCGGCAGCACCGCCACGCCGCGGCCGGCCAGGGCCGCCTTGCGCAGGGTCAGGTAGCTGTTGGAGGAGTAGACCGGCTCGTTGACCTTCAGGTGCACGTCGTGCCCGTCATCGCGCAGGTGCCAGATCGGGTCGTTGGTGTTGACCAGGCAGTCGTGCTCGCCGAGCTGGGCCACGTGCGTGGGCTCGCCCGCCCGGCGCAGGTAGCCGGGGGAGGCGCACAGCGCGAACTTCAGGTCCGCGATCTTCCTCAGCATCAGGTTGCAGTCGCGGACGTGGCGGGTATGGAACGACACGTCGAAGCCCTGGTCGAGGAACTCATACGAGCGCTCGGACATGCCGCCCACCTCGAACCGGATGTGGATCTTGGGGTAGCGGGTGGAGAACGCCACGATCGCGTCGCCCACGTCGTTGCTGCCTATCCACTTGGGGCTGATGATGGCCAGCGACCCTTCGGCCTTGTCGCGCAGCCCGCGCAGCTGGGCCTCTTCCCTGTCGATCTCGTCGATGATCCGGGCGGCGAACTCCGCGTAGCGGGTGCCGGCCTCGGTCAGGCTGATCGTGCGCGCGGTCCGGTTGACCAGGTGCACGCCGAGCGAGCGCTCAAGCTCGGCGACGTGCCGCGACACCAGGGAGCCGGATATCCCGAGCGCCCGCGCGGCCTGGCTGAAACTCCGGGATTTCGTCACGCCCACGAAACTGCGCATGACCGTTAGCTGGTCCATCTCACCCCTCGCCGACGAGGACGCCCCGATTATCCGGTCTTGCCGGGCCGCCGGGAGCCGCAAAAGCCGAAACCTTAGCTTGCATGCTACGTGCGGGTGGGCGGCTTCTCAGCCGGCCAGGAATTTGCTTATCGCGGACCACGTGCGCTCGGGCTGATCGACCTGGACGACGTGGCCGCAGTCGTCGAGCACCTCGAGCTGGCTGCCCGCGATGCGGGTGCCGAACTCGTGCGCGTAGGCGACGGGGACGAGCGCGTCCTCCCGGCCCCAGACGAGCAGCGTCGGCACCGCGACCCGGTGCAGCCGGCGGCCGAGGCCGTGATCGGCGATCGGCCAGGCGAACTTCGTCGTGCAGCCGATGTTCCATGCGGACTGCGCGATCGCCTTCGGGATCTGCCCAGGATCGGCGGGCAGTGCGAGCGCCGCCTGCGCCGCCGCGCTGCCGGGGTGCGCGAACAGGTAC
Organism: Trebonia sp.; assembly: GCA_030038035.1. Next base: position 2,557 of record JASHPP010000379.1, on the reverse strand, counting down.
CTCGGCAGCTCCTGCGGCGGCCCGGCCACCATCTCCATCAGCGGGATCGGCGCGTCGTCGCGCCACAGGCCGGCCGGCGAAAGCAGCACGAGCCTGGACAGCAGCCGCGGGAAGGTCGCCGCCAGGTCGGCCGCGACCATGCCGCCGAACGACTGGCCAAGCGCCGCCGGGCGGTCGAGCCCGAGCGCGCGGATCGCCTCCTCGTACAGGAGCAGCAGCTCCCAGAACGTCTGCACCTGGTGGATCGCCTGCGGGTCGCCTGGCGAGGTGCCGGGATGCTCCGGCGCGTACACGGTGTACTGCGCGGCCAGCTGGTCCAGGAGCGGATCCCAGGCCAGCCCCGACAGCGGGTGGAAGAACAGCACGGGCGGCCCGTCGCCGGCGACCTTGACGTGCAGCCGCAGCCGGCCGTCCCAGACCTCGACCGCCTGGTCGCGGACGGTCGCCGCCCCCGCCGCCCCCGCCGCCATCACGCCTCCCCGCCGGCCGGGGCCGCCGCGAACCCGGCCGCGGTCCCCTGTGCCCGCGGCCACCAGCGGTTTTCCCAGCCCTCGGCGTCCCAGATCGGCCGCAGCCGCGGCAGCACCTGCTCGGCGAACAGGGCGATGTTCTTCTCGGTCAGCCCGCGCGGCATCGAGCCGTTTTGCAGCATGACCAGCAGGTTGCCGATCCGGAACTCGCGCACGAAGGCCTCGATCTGGTCGGCGACCGTCGCGGGGCTGCCGACGATCGCGACCTGGGTGTCGACGAGCTCCTTGAAGGTCGCGGTCCGCATCCGGGCGAGCATCCCTTCCGGGCCCCCGCCGCGCACGATCGCCTCGATGCCCGCGGGCTCGATGTAGCCGGGCACGGCCATGGCGGTGCCGGGGATCGCGCCGGGACCGTTCCTGTAGTGGTCCTGCAGGTGCCTCGCGTACTCCTTCTCGGCCCGCTCGTCGGTCTCGGAGACGGCGACCACCTGCATGAAGGCGAGCCGGTAGGGGTTGCGGTCGCGGCCCATCTCCCCGGCCATGTCCCAGTACCTGTCGAAGACCTGCCGTCCGGCGAGCTTCGGCCCGTCCCAGCTCAGGTAGACGAAGGCGAAGTCATTGCGCAGGATCTCCCGCAGCGTCCCCGGCGTGCCCGTGCCCGGGATCCAGATCGGCGGATGCGGCCGCTGTATCGGCCGCGGCCAGACGTTGACCAGGCCGTACTTCTCGAAGCGGCCGTTCCACGGGAACGGCCGCGGCTCCGACCACGCCTTCAGGATCAGCTCGCGGTGCTCGCGGGCGCGCTCGCGGGTCTCGATCGCCGGCAGGGCGGCGTTGAGGTTCGCGTCGTAGCTGAGCCCGACGGGGAAGCCGGCGATCAGCCGCCCGCCGCTCATGCAGTCGAGCAGGGCGTATTCCTCGGCGATCTTCAGCGGCTCGCGCGTCTTGCCGAGCGAGCGGCCGAGTACGGCGATCGCCACGTCGAGGCCCTCGGTCTGCGCGGCGCAGGCCACGGCCGAGGCAAGCAGGGTCGGGTTGGGCGACATGTCGTAGGAGGACTGGCTGTGCTCGGTGACGACGATGCCGTCGAGCCCGGCCCGCGCCGCGGCCATGAGCTCGGCGTACGCGGAGTAGAGCGACTTTTGGACCCGCTCCGGTTCCACGATCTCGTACGGGGGGAGCACCGCGGACCAGTGCTGGTCCCCGAAGTCCTCAGGTAGGTAGCGGTAAGGCACTTGCTGGGCCAGGCTGACCTTCATTGGTCGTCTCCTCCCGCACTCGACGCCACTAGCGGATCACAGCGCGGTCACGTCTGCAACCATTGCGATCATGACGAACACACCAGAGGCGACCGCGCTCGCCGTTCTCGAGCTGGCCGCGCAGGGGCGGTTCGCCGAGATCAGCGAGCGGTTCGCGCCCCAGCTCCGCCCCCTGGTCCCGGCCGAGGCGCTGCGGGCGGCCTGGGCGGCCGAGCTGGCCAGGAACGGCCCGCTGTCCTCGGTGGGCACGCCGGTGGCCGAGCAGGCCGGACCGGGCGCGGTCGTGGTGAAGATCCCGGTCAGCTTCGCCGGCGGGGCGGCGACGGTGGCGATCGGGCTGGCCGGTGCGCAGGGCTGGCTCACCGGCATCCAGCTGCTGCCGCCCAGCGCGGCCGAGCCGGCCGTCCCCTGGGAACCGCCCGCGTATGCCGACCAGGACAGCTTCACCGAGCAGGATGTCACGCTCGGCGACGGGCCGCTGGCGGTGCCCGGCACGCTGAGCGTGCCGCGCGCAGCCGGGCCGCTTCCCGGGGTGGTGCTGCTGTCCGGCTCAGGGCCGCACGATCCGGACGAAACCATCGGCAGGAACAAGCCGTTCAAGGACCTCGCCTGGGGCCTGGCCAGCGCGGGCGTGGCCGTGCTCCGCTTCGAGAAGGTGACCCACGCCCATCCCGCCGCGGTGGCGGCCAGCCCGGACTTCACGCTCACCGACGAGTACGTGCCGCACGCGGCCGCCGCCATCCGCCTGCTGGCCGCGCACCCGGCCGTGGCCGCCGGGCGGGTCTTCGTGGCCGGGCACAGCCTCGGCGGCACCGTCGCGCCGCGGGT
>JASHPP010000042.1 GCA_030038035.1 Trebonia sp. | reverse complement strand
GAGATCAACGAGATCGCGGTCGACCTCGCCGACTGCTACGAGGGGACGAACACCGGCCTGTCCCTGCCGTCCACCCGTGTGGACGCGTTCAACGTGACGCTCGCCAACGAGCTGAGCAGGAACGGCCGGCGCTCCGGCCTGACGTTCGCCCCCGAGGGCGGCTCGGACCGGATGCGCAAGGTGATCAACAAGATGGTGAAGGAAGAGGACCTGATCCGCACCGTGACCACCGCCTATTCCAGCGGGTGGCGGCAGGTCAAGCTGTACTTCATGTGCGGCCTGCCGACGGAGACCGATGACGACGTGCTCGCCATCGCCGACCTCGCCCGCAAGGTGATCGCCGCCGGGCGGACGGCCACCGGACGGCGGGACATCCGGTGCACGGTGTCGATCGGCGGGTTCGTGCCCAAGCCGCACACCCCGTTCCAGTGGGCCGCGCAGTGCCCGCCCGAGGTGGTCGACGCGCGGCTGCGGGCGCTCGGCGGCGCGCTGCGCGCCGACCGCGCTTACGGCAAGTCGATCGGGTACCGGTACCACGACGGGTCGCCGTCGCTGATCGAAGGGCTGCTGTCCCGGGGCGACCGGCGGGTGGCGGGGGTGATCCTGGCCGCGTGGCAGGACGGGGCCCGGTTTGACGGGTGGAGCGAGTACTTCTCCTTCGACCGCTGGGTCGCCGCCGCGGAGCGCGCGCTCGCCGGCCAGCCCGTGAGCCTGCACTGGTACACCACGCGCGAGCGCGACTACGGCGAGGTGCTGCCGTGGGAGCACCTGGATTCTGGCCTCGACCGCGAGTGGCTCTGGCAGGACTGGCAGTCCTCGGTAGCTCCCGAGGGAGCCGGCGAGGTGGAAGACTGCCGCTGGACGCCGTGTTATGAGTGTGGGGTCTGCCCTGCGATGGGTACAGAGATCCAGACGGGTCCGACAGGGGAGCGGCTGGGCGGCCGGCTGGTTTCTGCCGACAGGGAAGACCGGCCTTTGCTTCCTGTGCTCGCGAATGGCGGTAGATGAGATTGACTGGTCCGGAGCCGGGCGGTTCCGGGGGGTCCGCGGGGGGCCCGGGCCGCCCCTCGGGAGACACGATCGTGCAGCACTGGCTGGTCCGGTATGCTAAGCGCGGAAAGATGCGTTTTGCCAGCCACAGGGATGTGGCGCGGGCCTTCGAGCGGGGCGTGCGCCGGGCGGGGTTGCCTGTCGCGCACTCGGCCGGGTTCACGCCGCACCCGAAGATCTCCTACGCAGGGGGTGCCCCGACCGGGGTGGCGAGCGAGGCGGAATACCTGAGCCTCACGCTAACCAGCCGGAACGAGGCCGAAGTCGTGCGGGAGCGGCTGAACGCAGCGCTGCCTGATGGGATAGACGTGATCGATGTCACCGAGGATGCCGGGGGGTTGCCGGCCAGCCGGCTCACCGCGTCCGAGTGGCAGGTCATCCTTCCCGGCGTGCCGCCGCAGAGCGTAGCGTCGGCGGTGCAGCGCTTTCTCGCCCTTGAGCACGCTCCGGTGGAGCGTCTCACCAGCAAGGGCATGCGGCGCATGGACGCCAGGTCGGCCGTGATCACGATCGACGTGCGCGACGGCGCCGGTGAACACGAAGGCACGGGTGACGACACCGCGTTGCGGATCGTCATGCGGCACACGGTCCCGGCCGTGCGGCCGGACGACGTGCTCACCGCGCTCCACGAGGTTTCCGGTGTGGCCCCGGCAGCGCCGCCGCTGATGACGCGGCTTGCGCAGGGGTCACTCGGCGAATCCGGGGTGGTCCAGCCATGACCGCCGCGGAGCCAAGAAATACACACATGTCTGAACGCCGCTCGTACGGCCCCGCGCGTGACCGATTCCCGCGCGGCGGCGACGTCAGCGGCCCAGGCGAACGAACACTACGAGCCCCCGCGCGGCGCGCCGTTCCGTTGCGTGCGGTCGCGCCCGGGGGCCTGACTGGAGATTGCCCGTATGCTCGACAGCGAGCTGAACAGCCACGAGACAGACAATAACCCGGCTGGTCTTGGACAACAGGAAAATCCGGCCGGTTTCGGCCAACAGGAAACAAACCCCGATGGCCGGGGAGGCGGCGGGCCTGAACCCGCCTCCGATCCAGCCGCACCGGCAGTGCCTGCCGCGCTCTTCCAGGCACCCCAGGTTCTCTTCCAGCCGCCCGCGCCGGTAGCGATCCCGGCCGCCGGCGAGCGGGAATCCGCCGCCGAGCCCGATGCCGACACCCCCCCGGCCCCGGCCAGCCGCAGGACCGCCCGCGGCGGGCGCGGCGCGCGCGGTGCGCGCGGCGTCCGGGCCGGCGACGGCGCCGGCCCGCAGGACGAGGATCTCTTCAGCGCCGGCCAGTCCGGTGAAAGCGCCGCGACACCGGGCTCGGCCACGGAGGCGAACGCGGGCGGCGCGGTCGCCGAGGACGGTGACGAGGGGCCGGCCAGCCGTCGCCGCCGTCGCAGCCGCGGCCGCGGTCGCGGCCGCGCCGAGGCCGCCGCGGCAGACGCCCAGGACGCTGACGGTCCGGTAGAGCAGGCGGCGGCCGGGCCGTCAGGCGGCGCCGACGACGAGCGCGCGGACGGCGGC
>JASHPP010000041.1 GCA_030038035.1 Trebonia sp. | reverse complement strand
TTTCCCGCCCTGCGGCGCGCGCTGGCGACCGCGGGCGTCCCGGTGACGGTGGCCGGCGACGAGCTGCCGCTTCCTGACGAGCCGGGGGTCCGCCCGCTGCTCACGCTGCTGCGCTGCGCGCTGCGCCCCGCCGGGCTCGACGACGAGACCGCGGCCGAGCTGCTGACCGGCCCGCTCGGCCAGACCGACAGCCTCGGCCTGCGCAAGCTCCGCCGCGCGCTGGCCGGAATGCCGCTCGCCGAGGCGCTCACCGCCCCGGAGAACCTGCACGCGATCAGCGACCGCGTCGCGCACCCGGCCCGCCGGGTGGCCGCGCTGCTGCAGACGGCGACCCGGGCCATCGCCGACGGCGGCAGCGCCGAGGACGTCCTGTGGGCCGTCTGGGACGCCTCGGGCCTGGCCGCGCGGTGGGAGCGGCAAGCCGACCAGGACCCCGCCGCCGACCGGGACCTGGATGCCGTGCTCGCCCTGTTCGAGGCGGCCGCCCGGTTCGCCGGCGACCTGCCGCCGGGAAACCCCGGCCTGTTCCTTGAGAGCCTGACCGGCCAGGAGATCGCCGGGGACTCGCTGGCCGAGCAGGCGGTCCGCGAGGACTGCGTCCGCGTGCTCACCGCGCACCGGTCCAAGGGCCTGGAGTGGGACGTGGTCGTCGTGGCGGGCGTGCAGGAGGAGGTGTGGCCGGACCTGCGGCTGCGCGGCTCGCTGCTCGGCGCCGACGAGCTCGCCGAGGCGGCGGGGAACGCGCCGGACGCCCCGGACGCGCGCGTGCCCGGGCGCGGCGACGCCGCCGCCGCCACGCTCGCGGCCAAGCTGCTCGCGGAGGAGCGAAGGCTCTTCTACGTGGCGGCCACCCGCGCCAGGCGGCTTCTGGTCGTCACCGCCGCGGGCGGCGACGAGTCCGGCCAGCGCCCCTCCCGATTCCTGGCCGAACTCACCGGCGACGAGCTGCAGCTCCAGCAGGCCGGCGCCGCCTCCCGCTGGCTGTCGCTGCCGGTGCTCGTCGCGGACCTGCGCCGGGCCGCCGCCGACCCGTCCCGGCCGCCGCCGCTGCGCGCGGCCGCCGCGGCGCAGCTCGCCAGGCTCGCGGACGCCGGCGTGCGCGGCGCGGACCCGCGGGAGTGGTACGCGCTGACCCGGCTGTCCGACGACGGCCCGATCGTGGCCGACGGCGAGCGGGTCCGGCTGTCCCCATCGCAGGTCGAGACGTTCGCCCGCTGCGGGCTGCGCTGGCTGCTCGAGTCGGCGGCCGGCGCGGGAAGGTCCGATGTCCTGCGCCACCTGGGCACCGTGATCCACGCCGCCGCCGTGCTCATTTCCGCAGGTGCATCCGAACGGTCCGTGGCGTCTCGCATCGACGACATCTGGCACCACCTGGACTTCGGCAGCGCCTGGTACGGTTCCCGCCAGCGTGAGCTGGCCGAGCGCATGGTGCGCAAGTTCGTGGAGTGGCACCAAGCCAACCCGCGCGACCTGCTGGCGACGGAGGAGGCGCTGCGGGTGCGGATAGGCCAGGTGGAGATCACCGGCCGGGTGGACCGGCTTGAGCGCGACCACCGCGGCCGCGGCATCATCGTGGACCTCAAGACCGGGGCGACCGCCCCCCGCGATGACGAGCTTGACCGGCACCCGCAGCTTGGCGTCTACCAGCTGGCGGTGCTGCTTGGCGCGTTCGAGCAGCTTGGCGTCACCGAGCCGGGCGGCGCGGAGCTCGTCCAGGTGGGCAAGGCCGGGTTCACCGCCAGGGCCAAGGTGCAGGCCCAGCACGCCCTGGCGGACGATCCGCACCCCGGCTGGGCGAAAGACCTGGTAGAGGCGGTGGCCGCGGGGATGGCGGGCCCGGTCTTCCGCGCCCGGGTGAACCCGGGCTGCCGCACCTGCCCGGTCGCCGCCTGCTGCCCGGTAAACCCGGACGGCGCGCAGGTCGGCGAGTAGGACGGCCGGCCGCAGCGCGCCTGGGCGGGCGGCGGCCGCTCCCGAATCCCTACTGCCCGGTACATTAGCGGGCAAGGAGGTACCGCCCGTGGATCATGTGATGAGCCGGCCGTCGGCCTCTCGGGCCGACAGGGACGCGTGGGCCGAGCCCGGGGTGGAGGACCTCGGCGGCGGCCTGTACCGGATTCCGCTGCCGCTGCCCGGGGACTCGCTGAAGGCGGTGAACGTCTACGCGATCGCGGGCGACGACGGGGTGGACCTGATCGACGCGGGGATGGCGCTGGTCCAGGCGCGCGAGCGGCTCACCGAGGCGCTCGGCGAGCTCGGGTTCGGGCTCGGCGACATCAGGAACTTCTTCATCACGCACATCCACCAGGACCACTACACGCTGGCGGTCGAGCTGCGGACCACGCTGCGCGGGCAGATCATGCTCGGCGAGGGCGAGCGGATCAACATGGAGGCGATCCGCGCCGTCGCGGCCGGCCGCGAACCCGGCTTCATCGAGATGCTGCACGCGATGGGCGCGGACACGCTGGCGGAGCAGATCCGCGCGATCATGGCGCCGCGGCTTGCCGACCCGTGGCCGCGGCTGCAGTGGTCCGACCCGGACCGCTGGCTGGCCGACGGCGCCGTGCTGGACCTGCGGTCCCGCACGCTGCGGGCGATCCACACGCCCGGGCACACCCAGGGGCATGTCGTGTTTCACGACGAGGCGGGGGCCACGCTGTTCGCGGGCGACCACGTGCTCCCGCACATCACCCCGTCGATCGGCTTCCAGCCGGCGATCACCCCGATGGCGCTGCGCGACTACCTTGGCTCGCTCCAGCTCATGATGGGGCTGCCCGATTCCCGGCTGCTGCCCGCGCACGGCCCGGTCTGCGAGAGCACGCACGAGCGGGTGAGCGAGCTGCTCGCCCACCATGAGACCCGGCTTGAGCAGACCCGCGACGCCGCCTCCGGCGGACCCGTGACCGCCTACCAGGCGGCCAGCGCGATCCCGTGGACCCGCAGGCAGCGCAAGTTCGCCGACCTCGAGCCGTTCAACCAGCTGCTCGCGGTCGGCGAGACCGCCGCCCACCTGGAAGTCCTCGTGATCCGCGGCCAGCTCGCCAGGCACACCTCCGGCGAAGGCATCGACACGTACGCCCTGTCGCCGCCGCCGCCCCCGGCCGTGCCACTCGCCTAGCATCCACCATGATGCTGAACTATACTTCCGTGTAGTTTACTTCACAGGATTGTATTTCTGGACCTGCTGTGGCCGTGAAGCCCGCGCGCATCTTCGACCGGGACCGGGAGTGGGAAGGACTGGTCTCGTTCGCCACCGCCCCCGATCCAGGCGCCCTGCTGGGCGTGGTCAGCGGGCGCCGCAGGCAGGGCAAGAGCTTCCTGCTGCAGGCCATGACCGAGGCGGTAGGCGGCTTGTACTTCGCGGCAACGGAGGCAACCGAGGCCGAGTCGCTCCGCTTGTTCGCCGACGCGCTGCTCCGGCACACCCGCGAGCCCGTCGATGCTCCGTTCCGCGATTGGAACGACGCGATCGCGTGCTTGTCCGGGCAGCTCGGCAAGGCTCCTGTTCCCGTGGTTCTCGACGAGTTCCCGTTCCTGTCCAAGGCGTCCCCGGCGCTGCCGTCGATCATCCAGCGAGAGCTCGGGCCGGGCGGCAGCGCGCAGGGCAGCAGGGCGCGGCTCCTGCTGTGCGGTTCCGCGATGAGCGTCATGGGCGGACTGCTCGCCGGCCGGGCGCCGCTGCGCGGCCGGGCCGGGCTGGAACTCGTCATCCGCCCGTTCGGTTACCGGGACGCCGCCCGGTTCTGGGACATCACCGACCCGTCACTGGCGATCCTCGTTCATGCCGTTGTCGGCGGTACCCCCGCCTACCGGCGGGAATTCATCCGCGGCGACGTACCCGCGGGGTCCGGTGACTTCGACGCGTGGGTGGCGCGCACCGTGCTGAACCCGCAGATGCCGCTGTTCCGCGAGGCGCGCTACCTGCTCGCCGAGGAGCCCGATATCCGCGGCCCGGCGATCTACCATTCCGTGCTGGCCGCCATCGCCAGCGGCAACAGGACCAACGGCGGCATCGCCGGCTACACCGGCCGGCGATCCGACGAGCTCAGCCACCCGCTGAACGTGCTCGAGGATTCCGGGCTGATCGTGCGCGAACCCGACCTGATCCGCCGCGGCAGGGCCAGCTACCGGATCACCGAGCCGCTGATCGGCTTCTACGAGGCGATCATGCGGCCGCGCTGGCCGGAACTCGAACTCGGCCGGGCCGAAGCCGCCTGGCAGGCCTCCCGCCCGGCCTTCCTTTCCCGGGTGGTAGGCCCGCACTTCGAGGCATTGTGCCGCCAGTTCGCCATCGGCACGGACATCTTCGGCGAACTGCCCGCCGAGGTGGGCGCGGGCGTCGTCAACGATCCGGGAAACCGTGACCAGATCGAAGTGGACGTCATCGTGCTCGCCGCGCCCGAGCCGGGCCAGCCCCGGCGGGTACTGTCGCTCGGCGAAGCCAAATGGGGCACGGTGCTGGGCCCGCGGCACCTCGGCCGGCTGGCCCGCGCCCGCGACCTCCTGGCGGTCAGGGGCTTCGATACCCGGCACACGGCTCTTGCGGCTTACAGCGCCGCGGGCTTCGCGAACGACGTCCGGCAGGCCACGCGCGAGCACATCCTGCTCATCACCCCGCAGCAGATGTACGAACAGGGCTAGCGCGCACAGCCGGGTCCGTGACCCCAGCCCCAGGCGGCTCCCGCCGCTGCGCCGCCGGCCCGTCAGCTTGGTGCACGTACTTCTTTCGCCCAGTTGGCGGTGAGGGGCGGCGGTGGTGGCCAGGGCCGGGGTGAGGAACAGGGGCGGCCCGACAGCCTTGGGCAGCCGGGCGGCAGCGGCGGTGTCGACGGTGCCGTCGGCGGTCATGGCGGCGAGTTCGGCGGGCCGGGCGCCGGCTTGCAGGAACAGGTTCTGGCCGCCGTTCGCGGCCTGGGAGTAGAGGAATTCTTCCCACAGCCGGGCGGCCGCGGGGTGGGGGGCGTCTTTGTTGATGGCCTGGGTGTAGTAGCCGCCCAGCACCGCGCCGGGCGGGATGAAGGTTTTCCAGCCGGGGACGCCGGTGACCGCGGGCTGGTTGAGGTAGTCCCAGTTGAACACGACCGGGGTGATGCCCGCTTTGATCGTGGCCGGGGTTGCGGTGACGGTGGCGAGGTTGCCGGCCGTGCCGAGTTCGCGGAACCAGGCGATTCCGGCCGCGATGCCGCCGGAATGTCCGCCTTCGGCCAGGCCGGCCATCATGACCGCGTTGAGCGCGGGGTCGGCGAGCATGACGCCGTTGAGCCCGGGCCCGGGCGCGGAGGCCGGGCTGGCGGTCAGCGCGACGGCGTGCCGGAACTGCGGGGCCAGCAGCTGGTTCAGCGAGGTGATCGTGCCGAAGCGAGGGGCGTATCCGACCGACATGTAGCCGCCGTAGGCGGCGGCCCACAGCCCGGCGGGGTCTTTGAGCGCGGTGGGGATGGCGTTCCAGGTGGAGACCTTGTAGGGGGCGAACAGGTTGGCGTTGGCCAGCGCGACGTTCATGTCGAGGCTGAAAACGTCGGGCGCGCGTGCCGTGCCGTTCTCAAGTTTGGCCTGGCTGATGTCCTGCTGGCTGGTGGCGCCCGGATATTCCTGGCGGACTTTGATGCCGTAGGTTCTGGCGAAGTCATTGATGATCGCGGCCCAGTCGGCCTGGCCTGCGGGCAGGCCGATGACGTTCAGCGTGCCCTCTTTTTCCGCGGCGGCGATGAGGCTGGCGGTCGGGCCGGCCGGGGGGGCGCCGCTGACCGCGGTCCAGTCGACCGGAGGCTTGGGCGGCGAGCTGGAGCAGCCCGCCGCGGCCAGGACGAGGACTGCCAGCGCGGTGGCGGCCAGCCGGTGCGGGGTGCGCATGCCGGTTCCTTCCTGCGTTGAACGTCATGGGCCGGCCTGCGGTGCCCTGGGGCCTTGCACCAAGCCGGAGATGCCCGGGTTCGGGAAGCAGCGCGCCGAATGACTTCGGGGGCATCTGGTTCCCGC
>JASHPP010000378.1 GCA_030038035.1 Trebonia sp. | reverse complement strand
GGGCCGACGACGCCGACGCCGAGATCGGCCAAGTGGATGGCGACGCCGACGGGGACCTGGAGTTCGGGGACGAGGACGTCGCGGCGATCGAGGCGGACGTCGCCGCGCTCGCCGACGGGGTTGACCTCGACGACCAGACGCCCGCCATGGGCGACTCGGTGCACACCTACCTGAAGTCCATCGGCCGGACCAGCCTGCTCACCGCCGAGCAGGAGGTCGACCTGGCCAAGCGGATCGAGGCTGGCCTGTTCGCCGAGCACAAGCTGGACACCGAGCCCGACCTCGACCCCGACTACCGGCGCGACCTTGAGCTTGTCGCCGAGGACGGCCGGCGCGCCAAGGCGCACATGCTCGAGGCCAACCTGCGGCTGGTGGTCTCGGTCGCGAAGAAGTACAGCGACCGCGGGCTGTCGCTCCTGGACGTCGTGCAGGAGGGGAACCTGGGCCTGATCCGCGCTGTCGAGAAGTTCGACTACACGAAGGGCTACAAGTTCTCCACTTACGCCATGTGGTGGATCCGGCAGGCGATCCAGCGCGGCTTCGCCGACTCGGCCCGGACGATCCGGCTGCCGGTGCACGTGCTCGAGATGCTGTCCAAGCTGTCGCGCGTCGAGCGCGACATGCACCAGCGGCTCGGCCGTGAGCCCACCCCGGAGGAGCTGGCCGTCGAGCTGGACCGGACGCCGGACCAGATCGAGGAGCTGCTGCGCACGTCGCGCCAGCCGATCTCGCTCGACTCGACGATCGGCGAGGACGGCGAGACGTCGATCGGCGACCTCATCGAGGACGTGGACGCCCCGGAGGCCTCCGAGCTGGTCGACCGTCAGCTGATGGCCGAGCAGCTGCGCTCCGCGCTCGACGCGCTGACGCCGCGCGAGGCCACGATCATGGCCATGCGGTTCGGCCTGTACGACGGCAACCCGCACACGCTGGACGAGATCGGCCGTGCACTCGGCCTCACCCGCGAGCGGATCCGCCAGCTGGAGAAGCAGTCGCTGTCCAAGCTGCGCCACCCGTCCCGGGCGCAGCCGCTGCTCGACTTCGCCTCCTGAGGACTTGCCGAGTCCCCCGCAAACGGCAGCGCTCGCGCGCTGCTGCGGCCAACGTGCCGGACCCGACCTCCCGCCGGGTCCGGCACGTTGGCCGTTACGGACCACCCGGCACGCGGCCCGGGCGGCGCTGCACTAAGATTCCCAAGCCAGCCCTGATTTTCGGCGTGTCGGGCACTAGCGGGAGGCGCGGTACAGATGGACGACGAAGGCCTGCTGGACGAGCTGCAGGAAGACATCGGCGGGGACTACAGCGCGCAGCTTCGCGTGGCGGCCGGGATGCTCAGCGGGGACGCTCAGGCCGCGGTGCCCTTCCTGCTGTTCTCGATCGCCAAGAGCCTGGAGGACATCTCGTTCCTGCTGGCCAACGACAGCATCAGCGTCGTCATGGAGACAGAAGAGGACGAGGAGTAACCGTCCTCTTCGGTCTGATGTGCGCCCCTCCCGCGCAGCACCGGCCGCGTAAGCGGTTCACCGCGCCCAGACGTTAACCGGGCGTGGACCAGGAATCAGCCGACTTCGCCGAGTTCTACGAGACGACGCGCGATGACTGCCTGCGGGCGGTCTTCGCCAGCGTCGGTGACCGGCAGGCCGCCGAAGACCTCGTCGCCGAGGCGTTCGCGCGCGCCTGGTCGCGGTGGCGGACGGTCAGCCGCCACCCCGCGCCGCAGGCGTGGGTGCTGCGGACCGCGCTCAACACGCAGGTGTCGTGGTGGCGCCGGCACCGGCGGGAGGTCAGCCTCGCCGACCCCCCGCCGGGGGCTGCCCAGGACGGCGGCCTCGACAACGCCGTGGACCGTGAGCTGATGGCCGTGCTGCTGCGGCTGCCCGCCCGGCAGCGCCAGGTCGTCGCGCTGCGGCTGTTCCTTGACATGGACACCGCGCGGACCGCCGAGACGCTCGGCATCGCACCAGGCACGGTCACTGCCCATCTCGCGCGCGCGATAGCCACGCTGCGCGCGCAGTTCTCCCCGACAACTCATGAGGAGTCATGGCGATGAACGACAACGAGCTGATGACGGCGGTGCGGGAGCGGTTCGCCCCGATCCGGATGACTGCCCCCGCGGACGCGATCATCGAGCGGGGCCGTTCGCTGCGGCGCCGCAGGCACCGCGGGCGGCTGGCCGCCGGCGCCCTCGCCGTGGCGCTCAGCGCGGGTCTGGCCGCCGGCCTTGGCATCCCCGCGGTGACCGCCGGTGCGAGCGGCGGCACCGGGGGAAACGCCACCCTGACGGCGTGGCTGGTGCAAAAGCACCCCGACGGGTCCATCAGCGTGACGATCCGCGCGCTGCGCGACCTGCCCGCGCTTGAGCGCAAGCTCGCCGAAGACGGCGCCCGCGTCACCATCAGCTATGACAAGCTCCTGTCACTGCCGCGGCAGTGCCTGGCCCCGGACACCCAGACGGTCAACGGCATGCGGATCTTCCAGCTGCCGAGCGAAGTCAGCTTCCGCACGGCCGATCCCGCACGCAACGGCCTGTACTTCACGCTGTACCCGGCACGGGTTCCCCGGCAAGAGGTGCTGCGGATCACGGTCTTCAGGGACGGGGACATACCGCCCTATCCGATGCCTGCAGGAAACGCGGACCGGACGACCGTCACGTTCCCCGGGTCGTTCGGGGTCGCTGCCGTCGGTGAGTTCCAGGTCTTCCTCACCAGCGTGTGGGATGCCGCTCAGTGCCTGTCCTAGGAACGGCCCGCACGGCGGTCCCTCGCCGCCACGGCGGCGACCACGACGGCCGTGCAGGCGGCCAGCGCGATCTGCGGGATCGCGCCGGCCGCCAGCGCGAGCAGCGCCAGCACGGCGATCCCGGCCAGCCGGGTCCACGGGATGACCCGCCAGACGACGAACTTGAACGCGGCGTGCCCGGCGAGGAACAGCGCCGGGCCGCCGAGGATCATCCAGGCCGCCGGCGCGCTCGCGGCGGACGACGGGAGCAGGAGAAGCGTCTGGTCGCCGGCCGCGGTGACGATGATGCCCGCCACCATCAGGGGGTGGATCAGGTGGTAGGCGGACCTGCCGAGCCGGCCTGGGTCGGCGGAGCCGGCGATGACCCGCGCGCTCGCCCCCGCCGACCGGTCGAAGTACAGCCACCACAGCGCGACCGAGCCTGCGAACGCCACTACGAACGCGGCGACCATGGTCGCGGTCACGTGCGCCGCTTCCGACAGCGCGGCGCCGATGATGACGATCGACTCGCCGAGCGCGATCAGGATGAACGCCTGGCAGCGTTCGGCGAAGTGACCGCCCTCGATCGTCCAGTCCGCGGTGCGCGACCGCCCGAGGCCCGGCGTCGCGAACCCGGTGAGCCCGCCCGCGACGTCGGTGGCGACCGCCAGCACCCACAGCACGTCCCTGGCCGGGCCCCCCGCCAGGCCTCCCGCGACGGCGAAGGCCCCGCTGACGGCGCACCAGGCGAGAATCCGCTCGTAGTTCCGCTGCAGCGGCCCGCGCAGCGCCGCCACCATGAAGCCGCTGCGCCCGACCTGCTGGACGGCGTAGGCGGTGCCAACCACCCAGCCCCAGCCCGCGAACGCGTGCGGCAGCGCCGCGGACATCGCCAGGCTGATCAGCATGAGCACGACGAGCAGCAGCCGGACCTCGATGCGTTCTGGGTCCATCCAGTTCGTGACCCACGTGGTGTAGGCCCAGACCAGCCACACCATCGCGAGCAGCAGCGCCGCCTGCAGCGCGCCGACCGCGGTCGCATGGCTCAGCAGGAAGTGCGAGAGCTGCGTGACCGCGAAGACGTACACCAGGTCGAAGAACAGCTCGATGTTCGTGACCCGCTGGTCGCCTGACCGGTCGCGCAGCAGCCGCGCGGCCCGCGTGCTCACCAGGCGTAGTGCTCCGGGGCGGGCTGGTAGCCCGGGAAGAGCTCGTCGAGCTGGCCGAGGACCTCGGCATCCAGCGTGACGGCGAGCGCGCGCTGCGCGCCGTCGAACTGGGCGAGCGTGCGCGGCCCGATGATCGGCGCGGTCACCGCGGGCTGGTGCAGCAGCCAGGCCAGGGCGACGGTCGCGGGTTCCTCGCCGATCTTGTCGCACAGGTCCTCGTACGCCTCGATCCGCTCCCTGTGCCGGTCGACGAGCGCCTTCGCCCGTCCCGCGAGCCGGCGGCGTCCCTCGCGCTCGGCCTTCAGCACGCCGCCGAGCAGCCCGCCCTGGAGCGGCGACCACGGGATGACGCCCACCCCGTACGCGATCGCGGCGGGCAGCACCTCCAGTTCGACGTCGCGGGTCATCAGGTTGTACAGCGACTGCTCGCTGACCAGCCCGGTCAGGCCGCGGGAGCGCGCCGTCTCGCAGGCCCGCGCGATGTGCCAGCCCGCGAAGTTGGACGAGCCCGTGTACAGGATCTTGCCCGCCACGATGAGCACCTCCATCGCCTGCCAGATCTCGTCCCACGGGGTGGCGCGGTCGATGTGGTGCATCTGGTACAGGTCGATGTAGTCGGTCCGCAGCCGCCGCAGCGAGGCGTCGCACGCGCGGCGGATGTTCAGCGCGGACAGCTTGCCCTCGTTCGGCCACGTCCCCATGTCGCCGTACAGCTTTGTCGCCAGGACCGTCCGCTCGCGCCTGCCGCCGCCTTTCGCGAACCAGTCGCCGAGGATCTCCTCGGTCCACCCGGCGTGCGACTGCGCGTTGTTCGCGACCTGGCCTGGCGGGCTCTGCGCGCGGCCGTAGGTGTTGGCGGTGTCGAGGAAGTTGAGGCCGAGCTCGTGCGCGTGGTCCATGATCGCGTGCGCCTCGTCGGGCGGCGTCAGCGACCCGAAGTTCATCGTGCCGAGGCAGAGCCTGCTCACCGACAGGCCGCTGCGGCCAAGATGCGTGTAGTCCATGCGGCTAGCTTTTCACGAGCCGCGTGATCGCCATTGGGTGCGGCTCGTCTGGAGGGAGTGTCTGACCTGCGGGGGTGGGCTCACTCCGACCCGGCTGTCCGG
>JASHPP010000377.1 GCA_030038035.1 Trebonia sp. | reverse complement strand
GCGGCGCCGTCGCCGTTCGGGCTGACGAGCTGGAGGGTGACGCCCACCTCGTCGTTCGTGGTGATGAGGCCGCCGACCTGCGACCAGACGTGGCTGCCGAAGCCGACCAGCCCGCCGTGCAGGCTGTTCGGCCCGTTGTTCAGGGCGACCGTGTAGGTGTGCACCTTGCCGTCGGGCTGCATGAGCTGGAAGGTGCCACCGGCGATCCGGTTGGCGTAGCGGCCGATCGTCTCGCCGAAGTACGGGCCGCCGTTGGCGGTCACCGGCGGGCTGTTCTCGGCCACGTAATCGGCGAGGGTCGCGAATCCGAGCACGACGTCCGCCACCTGGCCGTCGCTGCCGGGGACGTAGATCGCCTGGGTGGTGGCGCCGTAGGAGAGCAGCTGAATCGTCACGCCCTGGGCGTTGGTCATCGTGTACCGGTACGTGGGGGTGAGCTTGCCGGTGTACGGCTCCACCGTGCTGCCGAAATACTCCTTGGTGATCGACAGCTGGCCACCCGCTCCGTTGCTCACGGCATGCGAGGCGGCCGGCGCCCTGGCGGCGGCGAGCACCCCGCCGAGCGCGAGCGCCGCTACTGCCGCGGCGCTTATCCCCGCCCTGGCCAGGATGCGGGTCCGGGTCACGGCCCGCAGATATCGGTGTCTGCCCTCAGTACGCATGAAAGCTCCCTTCGCTGGCCTGGAGCCGGCCGCGCGGCCGGCGCCGGCCTCGTGAGGGATTATGAGCAATGAAAACGAGATCATAACGCCCTGCTGAACAAATCCCCTAAATATTTATGCGAGAATCAGGCATAAAGATTTTGCTTTTGGCAATTTTGACACATTGGTTGCGCAATTGCCTTGATTGACGGGCGTCGCCCGCACCGCGACAGGCGCCTGACCGGCCGCTTCCCCGGCACGGTCGTTAATTTCAGCTCCGGACAGCGGGCCCTGGAGCGAAACGTCGCGGCGCAGGGCGGACCGCGCCGGGGCCGGCGCGGTCGCGGCGGATAACGGGAAAGAAAGACCCGGTCAGGACCGGTCGGATCTTTCCCGTTAAATGGCTATGCCCGGCCCGCGGGGCATGGGCAGGCACCCGTGTGACGGGCGGAGGCCCGGCCGCCGAAGTGGCGCGGCCCCTGGGCCCGCTGACAGCGATGGCGGCTGCTGGGGCCGCGGGGGCCGCGGGGTGGCCGGCGCGGGAAACGCCGCGGTTCAGCGCCGAGCCGACGGCTGCGGCCGGCGGCACGGCCGTACAGTCGTGTGGTGGCCAAACACTGGACCGGATGGCCGGCCGCCGCCCTGGCGATGCTGGTCACGCTGGCGCTCGTGGCCGGCGAGCTGACCGACGCCGCGCAGCGGCGGTGGTGGTCGGCCCACTCGCTGACGACAGACACGGTGTCGGGGCTGCTCGTGCTGCTTGTCACGGTCCTCGTGGTGAACCAGCTGCTCAGGAGGCGGCAGTCGCGGGAGCGCGGCCAGGCGGTCGCGGCCCAGGCGACCATCATGGTGGCCCAGGCCGCCCGGGCCGCCAGGGCCGTGTCGGCGCTGGCGCACGGTTCCGGCGACCGCGACTCCGATTCCGATTCCGATGAGTTCAGGACCTACATGATCATGTTGCTGGTCGGCGCGCCCGTGCTCATCGATGACCCGGTCTCGCGGCGCTTCCTGGAACAGGCGCAGTTCCTCGGCGGCGTGCTGGCGCGCACGCTCACGACGCTGCACGGCACGGCACACGCGGGCGCCCCGAGCCCCCCGAGCCCCCCGAGCCCCCCGCCTGACGCCGAATTCGACGACGCGGTGCAGCGGCTCAAGGACGCCGCGGCCCCGCTGCTGCAATTGCTCAGTCCTGAGGTGCTCAGCACCGTCGAGGGCATGGCGTGGACCGCGGACGAGATCGGATAGGGGCGACGCGCGGGTGGCGCGGTCTGCGGGCGGGTGGCGGGCCGGTGGCGGGAGTCCGCACAGGAACGCACGCGGATTATCGGCGCCCGCCACATTGCGGCGCCCGCGCGGCCGCCGGGTATGGTTTTGCCCAAATGAGCCCCCATTCCGCGCCAGGACCGGTGAGGAGCGCGACGCGATGACAGCCCGGCAGCAGTTCGCCCGCCTGCTTCCGCTGGCCCTGCTGGTCGTGCTCGCGATCGCCGGGCTGCGGGGGGCGGTGACGGCGCCGCGCTGGGACGGGCCGCTGCGCGCTGACGGCATCGCGATCGGGCTGGCGCTCGAAGTCGTGCTCGGCGTGCTGCTCGTGCTCACGCTGCGGCGGGACGCCGCGGCCCGCCGCGCCGCGGAGCAGCGGCCCCTCGCCGAGGCCACCGACGAGGCCACCGACGAGGTCGGCGTGCCGGCCGCGCTGCGGTTCGTGCTCAAATGGGTGCTTGCCGCCGGCATGGTGGCGGTCGCCGTGGTGCTGATCTCCGACCTGCACCTGCACTTCTTCTTCAAGCCGCGCCCCCTGGTCCTGCCGGGGTCGCAATCGCGCAGCAGGCCGCTGCCGAAATCCCGCGGCGGCGGCGGGGGGACACTGCACATCCCGCTCGGGCCGATCCTGTACGCGCTGCTCGTGGTGGTGCTCGTGGCGGCCGTGGTCATCAGCATCTGGTGGGCGGCGCGGATGCGCGGCGCCGCACGGCCGGGCCAGTTCGCCGGCGATCTCGACACAGAAGACCTGCGGGACGCCGTCGAGTCGGGGCGCGCCGCGCTGGCCGAACTCGACGACGCGCGGGCCGCGATCATCGCCTGCTACGTGGCGATGGAGGGCAGCCTCGCCGAGCGCGGCGCGGCGCGCGGGGTAGCCGACACGCCCGACGAGCTGCTGTCCCGCGCCGTCGCCACGGGAATCGTGCGCGGCGGCGCGGCGCGGCGGCTGACCGGCTTGTTTTACGAGGCGCGATTCTCCACCCACCCGCTCGGGCCGCGGCAGCGGGACGCGGCGAGCCAGGCGCTCGACGAGCTGGCGGCCGAGCTTGGCGCGGAGGTCGTCCCGTGAGCCGCTGGCGCGCGAACTCCCCGCCAGGGAATACCCGCGACCCGGGGCAGGTCAGCCTCTGGCGCGGCACGCGGCCGGAACTGACGATCGCCGCGATCGCGGTCGCCGCCACCGCGATCGCGGGCGGCGTGCTCGCCGGGTGGCCGGGCGTGGCCGTGGTGGCGATCGCCACCGCGGCGCTCGCGATGGTCGTGCTGCGCGGCCTGGCGCCGCGCTCCGCCGCGCCGTCGGTCAGGCGCAGCCGTGACAGGCAGGTCGCCCGGGTGATCGCCGGCTACTCGCAGCGCAGGTTCATCGTCTCGACCAGCGTCTCGAGCCAGGCCTTCTACGAGGCCGACCTCCGGCCGGTCCTCGAGCACCTGCTCGCGGCGCGGCTGGCGGAAAACCACGGCATCAACCTGTACACCGACCCGGCCGCCGCCCGCGCGGCCTTCTGCCGCAGCCGCGGCGACGCCGCGCTGTGGCGCTGGATCGACCCGGCACAGCCGCCGGCCGAAGGCCGCGACGCGCAACGGTCGGGCATCCCGCGCCGGACGCTCGCCCGGCTCATCAACCGATTGGAGCACCTGTGACACCGGAAGAGACCGCGCGCAAGGCCGCGGCCATCCTCGACGAGCTCGAAAGGGCGGTGGTCGGCCGCCGCCGCACGCTGGAACTGGTGCTGATCGGCATCCTGGCCGGCGGGCACGTGCTGCTCGAGGACCTGCCAGGCCTGGGCAAGACGCTCATCGCCCGGTCGTTCGCCCGCGTGCTCGGCCTGGACTTCGCGCGGATCCAGTTCACCCCGGACCTGCTGCCGTCGGACGTGATCGGCGCCCCGCTGTACGACCAGCGCAACGCCGAGATGGTGTTCCGGGCCGGCCCGGTGTTCACCCAGCTGCTGCTGGCCGACGAGATCAACCGCACGCCGCCGAAGACGCAGGCCGCCCTCCTTGAGGCGATGGGCGAGGGCCAGGTGAGCGTGGACGGCCAGACCAGGCCGCTGCCGGCGCCGTTCGTTGTGCTCGCGACAGACAACCCGATCGAGTACGAGGGCACCTACGAGCTGCCCGAGGCACAGCTCGACCGGTTCCTGATGCGGCTGCGCCTTGGTTACCTGTCGGCGCAGGACGAGACGGACATGCTGCGCCGCCGGGTGGCGCGCGCGGCCGAGTACGTGACGCTGACCGCGGTCAGCGACGCGGCCGGCGTGCTCGCCATGCGCCAGTCGCTCGAGCAGGTGGAGATCAGCGAGGACCTGCTCGACTACATCGTCGCGATCGTCGCCGCCACCAGGCGCGACGCCCAGGTCCAGGTGGGCGCCAGCCCGCGCGGCGGCCTCGCGCTGACCCAGCTCGCCCGCGGCCAGGCGCTGCTGCACCAGCGGGACTACGTGATCCCCGACGACATCAAGCAGGTCACGGTCCCCGCCCTCGCGCACCGGGTCACGCTCCGCCCCGAGCTGTGGGTGCGGCAGGTCTCCGCCGACGACGTCGTGGCCCGGATAGTGGCCGCCGTGCCGACGCCGCGCACCGACCCGACCGCGCCGCCCGGGCCCCCCGGGGCACCCAGGGCCTCAGGGGCCTCAGGGGCCTCAGGGGCCTCAGGGGCGGGTGTCCGCGGCGGCACCGCGGCGGTCACCGGCTGATGCCCCCGATCATCCCGAACGAACCGGGCCGTCTGCCCGCCCCCGCGGCCTCCTCCGTTGTCGAGGTGGACGAGGTCGCGATGAGGTGGCGGCCGTCCCGGCACGCCCGGCGGCTGCTCACGCTGGCCACCGCGGGGCTGCTGCTCGCGGTGCTCACCCGGCGCCCGGAACTGGCGGGCGTCGCGGCGCCGGCGCTGCTGCTGCTCGGCGCGGGGCGCCCGCCCCGGCCGCGGCGGGTCGGCGTGCGGGTGGGGCTCACGGCGACCCGGCTGTACGAGGGGGAACTAGCGGCGGTAGACGTGGCCGTCGACGACGACGAGCACGACGCCCGCTGGGCATTGCAGGCCGGACGCGGCGTCGAGCCCGCCAGCGCCACCGCCGCGGGCGGCGCGACCGCCAGGTTCACGTTCACCGTGCCGCGCTGGGGCAAGCGTCAGCTCGGCACGGTCGCCCTGGTGCTGCACGACCGCTGGCGGCTGACCGAAGGCCGCGTCACGGTCAGGCTGCCGAGCGTGGACTGCTACCCGCAGCCGGGCGTCCAGCGCACGAAGGTGGTGCTGAGCCGGCTGCCGAACCGGCTCGGCGAGCACTCCGGCCGGGTGCCCGGCGAGGGGACCGAATTCACCGGCCTCCGCGAGTACGTCCCCGGTGACCGGCAGCGCCAGATCAACTGGCCGGCCTCCACGCGCCTCGGCCGCCTGCAGGTGAACACCTTCGCCGCCGAGCGCTCGCAGGACGTCGTGCTGCTCGTGGACGCGACCTCGGACGTCGGCGAGCCGGGCGCGTCCGCGCTTGACCTGGGGCTGCGCGGCGCCGCCGGCGCGGCGCGCGCCTACCTGGACGGGCGGGACCGGGTGGGCGTGATCACCTACCAGTGGGGCGGCGCGCAGTGGCTGGCCCCCTCGCTGGGACGACGGCAGGTGTACAAGATCATCGACGCGATGCTCTCCGCCGACGCGGGGTGGGCGCGCGGGTCGGTGTTCAGCAGGCTCCCGCGCGCGGCGCTGCCGCCGGGCGCGCTGGTCGTGGCGTTCAGCCCGCTGCTCGACCAGCGGTTCGTCGAGGCGCTGCGCGACATGCGGGAGCGCGGCTTCGCGCTGATCGTGGTCGACGTGCTGACCACCGAGCCGCCGACCAGGTACGCCTACGCGGACGTGATCGCGCGGCGGATCTGGCGCATGGAGCAGCAGGCGATCAGGTTCTCGCTGCGCGAGCTTGGCATCCCGGTCGTGCGCTGGGACGGCATCGTGCCGCTCGACCTGCCGCTCGCCCCGTACACGCGGCGGCCCCTGGTGGTGCGCCGGTGAGCGCGCCAATCGCTCAAGGCAGCGCGCCGGCCCCGGAGCCTGCCCGGCCGGCCGCCGGCGCCGCCAGCGCCTCGGGTGCCGCCA
>JASHPP010000376.1 GCA_030038035.1 Trebonia sp. | reverse complement strand
GCGCCGAAGCTAGCCACCGCCCGCGCAGGCCTTTGCGGAGGTCGGGGAAGGGCGTGTAGTCGAGTACAAGGCGGCAGCCGCGCATGTGCTGGTTGGGTGCGTTCATAGGAATGCCTCCTGTGGCTGTGGTGCCCGGCTCTGTCGCCCGGGTCTGAGTTCCATCGCGGGTCGGTGGTGCGGTCATGGCCTTGTCCTATCTGCAAGGGACCGGCCGGTTCTCCGGCGCTCAGCGATAGGTTCGCCCGCCCGCCGGGGTCCGCGGCAGGGGTCGTTTCGCCCCTCTTGCCCCGCGGTCATGGCCGGGTGGAATCACCCACACCGCCGGGTGGCGATCCAGCTGCCTGGCCGGACAGGCCGCGCGAGGTCGATCGCCCGCGCGGTACAGGGTGCGAGCGGGTTACGACCCTGCCGCCGTTGCGGTGACTACCAGGGTCGGGTGCCCGCGTTCTCGAAGCGCGCCGAGCTCGTTGGGCTGCATCCGGCGGCGTGGGCGTCGGGAGCGCGGCGGGTCTGCCACCCATCATGGATGTTCGGACCGCAGTGGTTACGGCTCCGCTGTGCCTGACGCCTTCGCTTGTGCCTGTGCTATCAGAGGCCCGTACATCTCTGCGTAGTTGTCGTAGTTGAACGGGGCCTCGGGGTTCGCGCGGACTTGCTCGTCGAGCATCTTGGCTTCCTCGCCGACGAGGATCCGCCAGGCTCCGGATCGCACTCCGTCCAGGATGCCGGCCGCGGCCTGCGCCGGGGTGAACCCCTGGTCCCGGATTTTTTCTTTCATTCGCGGGATCAGCTGCCGCAGGTCGTCGGCGGAGAAGTCTTCGGCCAGCAGGCCCATCTCGATGAGAGTGGACCGCGTACGATCGGGGATCAGCTCCAGCAGCCCGGCGTCGCTCAGCTGGTCCCACGCTGGCCGGCCGAGGGCGCGTTGGGAGTTCTCGTAGATCTCGGTGTTGACGACACCCGGCATGGCCACGACGACCCGGACCTGCGGCGCGTTGGAGCGCAGGTCTTCGATGAGCGCTTCGGAGAAGCCCTTGATGGCGAACTCCGACGCGGCGTAAGCCGTGATCGGCGCGCCGGCCCCTGCCGTCGGCCAGAATCCGGCGACGCTGCAGGTGTTGACCAGGACCCCGTCGCCGCTCGCGATCAGCAGCGGCAAGAACGTGCGGGCGCAGAAATACACGCCCCACCAGTTGATGGCGAAGGTGCGCTCCCACTCCTGGCGGGAGTCCCCGACGAAGCTGCCGCCGCCGTAGATGCCCGCATTGGCGAAGACCAAGTCGACGTGATCGCTGGCGTGCTCGGCGAGCAGTTCGTCGCGGAACCGCTGGACCTGTGCCTCGTCGGAGACGTCGCACGTGTGGCCGGTGACTCGCAGGCCGGGCGGGGCGGCCGCCCACGCCGTGGCCGCGGTCACCGCGATCGTGTCCGGGTTCAGGTCGCACGCGGCGACCGAGCAGCCCTGCGCCGCCAGCTGGCGCACCAGCTCGCGGCCTATGCCCGAGCCGCCGCCGGTCACCACCGCGAGCTTGCCGGCGAACGAGTCCACAGCCGGGATCGTCACCTGCGGTGCCAATGCTTGTCAACGCCCCACGGCGCCTGGAGCTCCACGACCAGCCGGGACGCGTGGTTCATCTCCTGAATGGCCAGGTGGATCCGGTGCCACCCCTCCCTGAGCCATCCGCGGCCGGCCGGGGCGGCCGGCTGTGCCGTCCTGGCCGGAGTTCCCTCGCGGGTAAGTTGCGCGGTCATTGCCTTGTCCTATCTGCTCGGTACCGGCCGGCTACCCGGCCCTCAGCGACAGGTTCGGCCGCCCTGCCAGGTCCGCGGCAGGGGTCGTTTCGCCCCACATGCCGCGCAGCCATGGCCGGGGTGCAATCACCCACACTGCCGGGTGGCGAGCGGCTGCACGGCTAGGCGGGCTGCGCCAGTCCCGGACCGCGTCAGACCAGGCCGGCGCTGAGGGCCAGGCGGGTGAGGTCGGCGCGGCGCCGGCATCCCGTCTTATCGCGGATGCGGTCCAGGTGCGAGCTGACCGTGCGCACGCTGATGTACAGCTGGCCGGCGATCTGCGCATCGGTGTGCCCCCGGGCGACCAGGGTGACCAGCTCCCGTTCCCGTGGGCTGAGCGCTTCCAGGCCTGGCGCCGCGGCCGGCGGCTCCGGGCCCGCAGCGGTTACCATCAGAACGTACTCGGCCGCGGTGGCCAGGCTCATCGCCGTGCCGCGCTCCTCCGCCGACCGCGTCGCAGCCGGTCCGAGCGCCCGCCGGGCTTCGCGTAGGGCTTGCTGCCGCTCGAGCCAGCCCTCGGGCAGATCCGGCCGCGACGGGACCGAGAACCCCCCGCGCCCCAGCGCGACCACCGCGGCCCACACCGTGACAGCCTCGGCGGAGCGCCCGGTCCAGGCGCACAGGTACCCGCAGCAGTCCAGGTCCTCGAGCACCTTCCTGCGCACGCCGGTCCGCAGGGCAGTCTGGAGGGCTTCCCGCAAGTGCAGGGCGGCGTCCGTGTAACGGCCCGATGCCAGGTCGAGAACGACCATCTTCTCCAGCAGGTTCCCCAGACTCCACAGGTCGCCCGCGTCCCGGGCGTCGGCCAGCCCGCCGGCGCACGTCCGCTCAGCAGCGGCCACGTCGCCGACCTGTATCAGCACGGTCGTCAGGGTGTGGCCGCACGCCCGCGCCACCGGGCCGTGCAGGCCAGCCGAGATGCGCTCCGCCTGCCTGGCCAGTTGCACGGCGCCCACGCGGTCGCCGCCGACACAGGCGACCAGGCTGAGGACCGCCAGGGCCAGCGCCTCGGTAACCGGGTCATCACCGTCGCGGGCCAGGGCCAGGGACCGGCGGGCATCGTCGGCCGCCTCGGCGATCCGTCCCACGCCGAGCAACGTCGCCGATCGGTCGCTCAGGCACCTGATCAGCGTAAAAGACGCTCCGCGGTCGCCGATGGCGTCCCGAACGGCGGTGAAGTGGCGCAGCGCCCCGGCCGGATCGGCCGAATCCAGCGACGCCTGGCCGAGCCAGGTGTGCCCGGCGCACCATGCGTCGCTGCCCGCGTCGGCGCGGTCGACGGCCGCGCTCAGCAGCGGCACCTGACCGGCGAGCCGACCCCGGACCTGCCACCACCACGCCAGCGCGGCCGCCAGCCGCGGCGCCACGGCAGCACCATCACCCAAGGCCGCGTCGTGCTCCAAAGCCCAGTCGAGCACCCGGCGCATGGTCGCGTCCTCCGCATCCAGCCGTCGGGCAGCGGCCACCTCACCGGTGCCGGCCGTCAGCCCCGCCATGGCCTCCTCGGCCATCTGCAGGGCGTACCCGGCCAGCGCGGACGCCGCGCCGTCACCCTCGCCGACCTCGGCCAGCAGCCCTGCCCCGTAGGCCCGCAGCGTCTCCAGCATCACATAACGGGACCGGCCATCCGGGCCTGCCCGCGGCGGGATCAGCAGCGAGCAGTCCACCAGGCGCAGCACAGCCGGCCCGGCGCCTGCCCCCGCGACCGCCTCGGCCCCCTCGAGCGTGAACGGTCCGGGGAACACCGACACCGCGCGGAACACCTGCCGTTCCCGTTCATCCAGCAGCCGGTAACTCCACTCCACGGTGGCCGCCAGCGACCGTTGCCGGGCCGCCGCGAGCCGGTCTCCCGCCGCCAGCAGGGTGAACCGGTCATCGATCCGGTCAAGCAGCTGGGCCACGCCCAGCGCCTCGACCCGCGCGGCCGCCAGTTCGATTGCCAGCGGCATCCCGTCCAGCCGCGCCACCAGCCGCGCCACCACCGGCCGGGTCTCGTCATCCAGCGCGAAGCTCGCGTCGGCCCGGCGGGCCCGCTCCGCGAATAGCGTCACCGCCTCCGACCCGTCAGGATCTGCGGGATTACCCGGGTCGGGCAGCTGCAGCGGCCCGAGCCGGTACCGCGCCTCGCCAGCTATCCGCAGCGGTTCCCGGCTCGTGGCCAGCACCCGCACATCATCGGCGCCGAGCAACAGCCTGCCGCACAGCTCCGCCGCCGCCCCGATCACCTGCTCGCAGTTATCCAGCACCAGCAGCAACTGCCGCCGGGCCAGCGCGTGCGCCAGCGCATCGGCCGCCGCCGCCGCGGGCAGCTCCCGGATCCCCAGCGCGGCCGCCACCGCGGCCGCCACCTGCGCCGGGTCCCGCACCGCCGCCAGCTCCGCCAACCACACCCCGTCAGCGAACTCGCCGGCCACCTGACTGGCTACCTCGCCGGCCAGCCGCGTCTTCCCGACACCCCCGGGCCCGGTCACCGTCACCAGCCGGCACTCACCCAGCAGGCCCGCGATCTCCTGCACTACCCCGGCCCGGCCAACGAAACTGGTCAGCGCGGCCGGAAAGCCATGTACGCCGCCCGCCGCATCGGTCACCGTAGACCCCTCCACAGCGGTCACCATAACCGCGCCCCGCCGCTGCGGCATAGCCGTAGCCGGGTACACAGCGGCGAGTCTTCGCGCGACTTCCGCGAGTCAGTCAGGGTTTCTTCCTGCACAATCCATCCCGATCGGCCTGGCCGTGGCCT
>JASHPP010000375.1 GCA_030038035.1 Trebonia sp. | reverse complement strand
GCGGATCAGCAGCGTGGCGCAGACCGCGCCGGCGAAGGCGAGCGCCGCGGTGACGTAAAGCAGCTCGTTGAGCGCGGCGGCGAAGCTCGACCGCAGCGCCAGGGTTATGACGCCGCGGTCGGCCGCCGGTGCCCGCGCGATCAGCTGCCCGACCGAGCCCTGGCGCACCGCGTTCACCATGCTCCCCGCCGACCCGGCCAGCGACGGCGGCAGCGCGCCGGACAGGTGGTCGCCGATCGCGGAGGTGAAGATCGAGCCCAGGGCGGCGATGCCGGTCGCGATGCCGACCTGGCGGAAGGTGGAGTTGACGCCCGAGGCCATGCCGGCCTGGTTTGGCGGGACGACGCCGATGGCGGTGGACGCGAGCGGCGGGTTCACCAGTCCGCTGCCGAGCCCGGCGACGATGAAACCCGGAATCAGGTGCGTCCAGGCCGAGCCGCCGTTCAGCCCGGTCATCACGATAAGGCCCACGCCCACGAGCAGCAGGCCTGGCCCGATCAGCCACCGGGTCGGCACCCGGGCGCTGAGCCGCCCGGCGATCACCGACGTGCCGAGCTGGGCGACGCTGAGGATGGCGATCCGCAGCCCGGCGTCGAGCGCCGAGTAGCCGAGGACATCCTGCAGGTAGATCGTGAAGTACAGCAGCATCGCGTACAGCGACCCGTTCATCGCGAACGCCGCGATGGCGCCGCCGCTGAACGTCGGGACACGCAGCAGCGACAGGTCGAACATCGGATGGGCGACCCGGCTCTCGGTCACGCCGAACGCGGCGAGCAGGACCACGCCGGCGGCCAGGCAGGCGATCACCCCGGTGTCGGACCACGAGCTCTCCCCGGCCCGGATCAGTCCGTAGACGAAGCTGACCAGCCCGAGGGTGAGCAGCGCAAAGCCAGCCCAGTCTGGCGGCGCGGGGTGCGGGGAGCGGGACTCCTCGATCCGCCAGATCGTCACGGCCAGCGCGAACACGCCGACCGGCACGTTGACGAGGAAGATGCCCCGCCAGTCCCAGTCGGTGGTGATCACCCCGCCGAGCACCGGGCCGAGCGCGGTGGCGATGCCGACGACCGCGCCCCACACGCCGAAGGCGACGCCGCGCTCCGGGCCGCGGAAGCTGTGCCCGAGCAGCGCCAGCGACGTCGCGAACATCATCGCGCCGCCGACCCCCTGGCCGCTGCGCGACACGATGAGCATCAGCGGGTTGGCGGCCAGGCCGCACAGCAGCGAGCCGATCGTGAAGACCGAGAGCCCGATCGTGAACAACAGCCTGCGGCCGTACCGGTCGGCGAGCACGCCCGAGGTCAGCAGCAGCGACGCGAGGGTCAGCGCGTAGGCGTCAAGTGTCCACTGCACGTCGCTGAACTGCGCGTGCAGTCCTGCCTGGATCGACGGCTGCGCCACGATGACGATGGTCACGTCAAGCAGCAGCATGAACATCCCGGCACAGACCGCGATGAGGGTCCACCATTTGCTGTCCACCGGGTTATCCCTTCAGTTCGGCGACTCACCGTCCATCGTGCTCGTGACTGGGCAGACGACCCGGATTCAGCGGCCATCCGGCCGGATCTCGACATTCATTAAGCTAGTAACCGTGAGAACCAGTCAGCTCGATGATGTCGACCGCCAGCTTCTCCACGCGCTGGTCGTGGCGCCGCGGGCGTCGTTCCGTCTGCTCGCCGCAGTGCTCGGGGTCTCCGACCAGACGATCGCGCGCAGGTACCGCAGGCTGACGGAAATCGCCGGCCTGCGGGTGTTCGGCCTCATTCACGGGCCACGGGCCGGCTGGGTGGACTGGCTGGTCCGCCTGCAGGCCGCTCCCGGCAGCGCGCAGCGCATCGCGGACACCCTGGCGCAGCGGCCGGACACACGGTGGGTGCGGCTGTATTCAGGCGGCACCGAGATCGTCTGCTCGCTGCAGGCGCGCAGCCCGGAACAGCGCAACGCGCTGTTCCTGCGCGGCCTGCCCGGCAGCCGTCACGTCACGGCGATCACGGCGCAGTCGGTCCTGCACGTGTTCACCCCGGTCGCATACGTTGGCTACGTCGGCGCCCTGTCGGACGCCCAGCTGGCCGTACTTCGCGACACCGTGCCCGAGGCACCGTCGGCCCCGCTCGAGACGGCTCCTGCCCAGGGCACCGGGGACGGCCGGAGTCCGGCCGACGCGGCGGTGCTCCGCGCCGAGGACGACCCGCTGCTCGCCGAGCTGGCCCGTGACGGACGAGCGCCGATCGCCGACCTCGCCGCCGCGACGCACTGGCACGAGTCGACCGTGCGGCGAAGGATCGAGGAACTGCGGCGGGCCGGACTGCTGTACTTCGACATCGACGTCGACGACGCGGTGCTCGGTGCCAATGTGAACGTCATGCTGTGGCTCAAGATCGAGCCGGCTTCGCTGGAGGCCGCGGGCCGGACGATCGCAGGGCACCCCGAGATCCCGTTCGCCGCCGCGACCACCGGCGCCACCAACCTCGCCGCCAGCGCGGTGTTCCGCGATACCCGCCACCTGTACGCCTACCTGACGACCAGGCTCGCCGACCTGCCCGGCCTGCAGTCGGTCGAGAGCGCGCCGATCATCAGCACCATCAAGCGGATAGGCCGGTCAGCGGCAGCGTCTTAGCACGGAGCCTTGGCCGTCCGTTTCGCGCGATTTGTCGCAACCAGCGTGCGGACTGTGCGTTAGCACTACCCCACAGCGATCTCGGCACCCGCTACTCCTGCCGCCACCGGGCCCGGTTGAACATCTGCCCGTACGTCTGGTTCCCGTACCGGTTCACGTACACCGTCTGCTGCTGTTGCGGCCCGGCCTGGTCGATCGCGTTGGCGTAGAAGACCGGCGCGCCGGACGGCGGCTGCAGCAGTCCGGTCTCCGCGAGGTCCAGGTCGCACCTGACGTATCCGACAGTGATCATCGCCACCTTGTCCGCCTCGACGAAACGCAGCTTGTTGTGCTGGAACGTCTCGAGGAAGCGGGTGACGGACTGGTGACTGCGGCTCAGCTCGCGCTGCGCCTTCCGGTCGCCCCAGCCGCCTCCCCCCACCCACACCACGATGCCCTCGAAGATGTCCTCTTCCTCCACCGCGAGGACGTGCTCCAGGATGCCGAACTGCTCGCCATCCCTGGTCAGCACCGGAACCCCGAGCGTGGCGCCCTCGTAGGAAATCTGGAACTCGTCGTCGTCCATAGCGCCTCACGGTACCCGCAGCGCGCGCCATGCTCCAGCGGGTGCGGTTAAGCCGACCCGGCGGTGAGGCTGAACTCGCCGCTGCCAGGCGACGGCGTCGCAGTTTCCCGCAGGTAGGGCGCGGGGGCGGCCCGGCCGCGGGCCAGCCGTGCCTTGACCTACGGGAGCGCTGGCTGGTTGCACGCAACCGGCATAGCCGGACGCACCATAGAAGGTATGCGCATCCCCTGGACTCGCCGGTGGACCGGTCTGAGCCCGCGGCGCAGGGCGCTGCTCGGCGGGCTCGCCCTCGTCGTGGCCGCGGTCGCCGTCATCGTCGGCGTGGAGGCGACGCGAGGCCAGCCGGAGGCGGTGCCCGGCAGGCCGGGCGCGGTGCTGCTCGTGCCGGGGTACGGCGGGTCCACCACGTCGCTTGACGAGCTGGCCGCGCGGATCAGGCAGGCCGGCCGGACCGCGACCGTGGTGCAGCTGGCGGGCAACGGCACCGGCGACCTGACCGTGCAGGCCCGCGTGCTTGACGGGTACGTGAACCAGGCAATCGCCGACGGGTCAGGGCCGGTCACCGTGATCGGCTACTCGGCCGGCGGCGTCGTCGCCTGGCTGTGGGACGTCGACTACGGCGGCGCGGGTCGGGCGGGCGCCATCATCACGCTGGGATCCCCGCTGCACGGCGCGCGGATCGCGGCCGTCGGCACCGGCTACGACCCCGCGCTGTGCCCGGTCGCCTGCCAGCAGCTCGTGCCGGGCAGCGCCCTGCTGACCCAGCTGCAGCAGTCCACGCGGCCGCGGCCGCCGTGGCTGTCGCTGTGGAGCACCGACGATCAGACCGTGCAGCCGCCGGATTCGGCCCGGCTGCCCGGCGCGGTGAACGTGCCGCTGCAGTCGATCTGCCCGGGCGTGGACATCCCGCACGACCAGCTGCCCACCGCCCCGCTCGTCGTCGGCCTTGTCCTGCGCACGCTGGCCAGCAACCGCGTCACCGCGCCGGCCCCCGGCGACTGCGCGGCGCTTGAGGCCCTGGGTCAGTAACCCGGTCAGGTCGTGATGTCCCTGGTCGCGAAGTTCGCCCAGGCGGCCGCTAGGAACACGACCACGTACACCGCCTGGATGCCGAACCCGCGCTGGATGTCGCGCCAGAAGATCGGCTGCCGGAAGAAGTCGATCCACGCCAGCCAGTACCTGGTCGGCAGGTACGGCTGGATCGCGGTCGCGGAGTTGAGCGTGACCAGCACCTCGCTGGCGACCAGCGCCGCCAGCGATCCCATCGCGGCGCCGATCGCGGAGTCGGTGACCGTGGAGAGGAAGAGCGCGATCGC
>JASHPP010000374.1 GCA_030038035.1 Trebonia sp. | reverse complement strand
CAGCAGGTCGCGGCGTTCAACGACATCGCCGTGGTCCGGGTGCCCGGCGACAGCACGGCGGCGGTCGCCGTGCAGGTGGGCGGCCAGCCGTTCGTGTCGTACGCGGCGGACGCGGTGATCGTCGCCACCCCCACCGGATCGACCGCCTACAGCTTCTCGGCAGGCGGCCCGATCGTCAGCCCCGCCGTGGAGGCGCTGCTAGTCACGCCGGCCGCGCCGCATTCGGCGTACAACAGGGGCGTCGTGCTCTCGGTCGCCGACCCGGTCTCCCTGCAGATCCTCGCGGGCAGCGGGCAGCTCGCCGTCGAGGTGGACGGGCAGGTGAGCGGCTACGTCACGGCGGGCGACGTCCTCGACATCACGGCACGGCCGGGCGCCGCCCAGGTGGTCCGGCTCGGCCGGACCACGTTCTACCAGCGGGCGCGCCGCAAGCTGCGGATCGCCGATTCGGCCGAGCTCGGACCGGCGGCGCGCAGCCAGGACCTGGCCACGGACGTGCTGCCGAACTTGCCCCGATAGTTACTCTATGTGCACGGTAAATTACCCAAAATTTTCTGGAAATGGGTGTAACGGCTCCGCGGGGGCTGGCGTTTCTGGATGTAGGGCTTTCCCCCGCAAGGAGCCCCCGGATGCCCCCCCCATCCGGGGGCTCCGCTCTTTTTCCGGTTTTCCCGCTCCCGTTGCCCGGCGCGCGGGCGCGCCTGGCATCGTGAGGATGACCGGGGCGCTCCCGGGCGGAGCGCGCAATGACGCGGAATGACGCGGAATGAGGAGCGGGGCAACTGCGATGCCCGTGCTTGCTGGCACGTCAGGCTGGCAGTACCGGCACTGGCGCGGCGTGTTCTACCCGCCGGACGTGCCGCAGCGGCTGTGGCTTGAGTACTACGCCGGGCGGTTCGCCACGGTGGAGAACAACGGCACGTTCTACCGGCTGCCCGCGCGGGAGACGTTCAGCGAGTGGCACGCGCGCACGCCCGACGGCTTCGTCATGGCGGTGAAGGCCAGCCGCTACCTCAGCCACGTGCGGCGGCTGCGGGAGCCCGCCGAGCCCGTGCGCCGGATGCTCGAGGCGGCCAGCGGCCTGGCGGGCACGCTCGGCCCCGTGCTGATCCAGCTGCCGCCCGGCCTTGCCGCCGACCCGGCGCTGCTTGACGAGTGCCTGCGCCAGTTCCCCGCGCGGGTGCGGGTCGCCGTCGAGCCCAGGCACGAGTCGTGGTGGACCGACGGCATCCGCGCCGTGCTCACCGCCCGCGGCGCGGCGCTGTGCTGGGCGGACCGCGGCGGCACGCCGGTGACGCCGCTGTGGCGCACCGCCGACTGGGGGTACCTGCGGTTCCACGAGGGCGGCGGCGACCCGTGGCCGCGGTACGCGACCGCCGAGCTGCGCGCATGGGCGGACCGGGTCGCCGCCGCCTGGCCACGGGACGCGACCGTGTACGCGTACTTCAACAACGACCAGGAGGGCGCCGCCGTGCAGGACGCGGCCGCCTTCGCGGACCTGACCCGGTCCCGGTAGCCGGCCGGTGCCCGGACGAGCGGGGCGGGTGCCGCGGGTGCCGGCTACCGGGCGGTGGCCGTGGTGTCCAGCGCCGAGACGATGTGCTCGGCGATGGCGAGGCTGGAGGTCGCCGCCGGCGACGGCGCGTTGCGGACGAGCATGACCCGGTCGGTCGACTGCAGCACAAAGTCGTCGACCAGGCTGCCGTCCCTGCGCACCGCCTGCGCCCTGACCCCGGCCGTGGACCGGACCATGTCGGCGGAGCGCATGTCGGGCAGGTACCTGCGCACGTTGGCCAGGTACCGCCGCTTGACCAGGGAGTCGCTCATCTCCTTGAGCCCGTAGCGCCAGTGCTGGCGGATCAGCCGCCACGTGCCCGGCCAGCGGGCGATGTCGCGCAGGTCACGCGCGCGAACGTCCCGCCAGCGGTAGCCCTCGAGCGACAGGGCCAGCACGGCGTTGGGGCCCACGTGCACGCCGCCGTCGACGTCACGGGTCAGGTGCACGCCAAGGAACGGGTACCTGGGGTCGGGGACC
Source organism: Trebonia sp. (assembly GCA_030038035.1). The sequence goes on along the minus strand of JASHPP010000374.1, from coordinate 1,205 downwards.
GGGTACACCATGCCCCGCACGCGGTCGCGGGCGTCCGGGCGCAGCTCGTAATACTCCCCGCGGAACGGGACGATCCGCATGTCCGCCAGCGCGGCCCCGCCCACCTGCGCGGCGAGGCTGTCGCCGGTCAGGCCGGCGCAGACGATCAGCTGGTCGAAGGTCCACTCGCCCGCCTGCGACGCGACCGTCACGCCGAACGCGGCTTCGCTGACCGACCTGACGCGCGCGCCGAGCCGGATCGTGCCGCCCGCCGCGGTGATCTCCGCGACCATGGCCTGGCACATGCCGGGGAAGTCGACCGACGCGGTGTGCGGGGAGTACAGCGCCCCCGCGCCGCGCACCTGCGGCTCGATCTCCGCCATCTCGGCCGCGGCGACCCGCCTGATGCCGGGCACCCCGTTGGCCGTCGCGCGGCGCTCGATCTCGGCGAGCCCGGCGAGCTCGTCGGCCGAGCTCGCGACGACCAGCTTGCCGAGCTCGCGCAGCCGGATCTGGTGCTGCGCGCAGAACTCGCGCAGCAGGCTGCCGCCGCGCAGGCACAGCCGCGCCTTCAGGCTCCCCGGCGTGTAGTAAATGCCCGCGTGCACGACGCCGCTGTTGTGCCCGCTCTGATGGGCGGCGACGCGATCTTCCTTCTCGAACACCGTGACCTGGATGCCCGGGTAGCGGGCCGTCAGCTCCCTGGCCACCGCGAGCCCGACGATGCCGCCGCCGATCACCGCGGCGGTCCGCGCGCCTGCTGCCATCCCGCTCATCCCGTCAGCCACGTCCTTTCAGCCACGCCCGATGAACGGCATCGCCGTGGCGGTGATCGTCAGGAACTGCACGTTGGTGTCCAGCGGCAGCTCGGCCATGTACAGCACGGCCGCCGCGGCGTGCCGCGGGTCGAAGGTCGGCTCGGCCATGATGCTGCCGTCCGCCTGGACCGCGCCCGCGGCGATCAGCTCGGTCATCTCGGTCGCCGCGTTGCCGATGTCGATCTGCCCGCAGGCGATGTTATACGCCCGGCCGTCCAGCGAGATCGACTTGGTCAGCCCGGTGATCGCGTGCTTGGTCGCGGTGTACCCGACGCTGCCCGGCCGCGGCGTGTGCGCGGAGATCGAGCCGTTGTTGATGATGCGGCCGCCGCGGGGGTCCTGCGCCTTCATCATCCGCACCGCGTGGTGCGCGCACAGGAACGAACCGGTCAGGTTGACCGCCACGAT
>JASHPP010000373.1 GCA_030038035.1 Trebonia sp. | reverse complement strand
CGTGGACATCCCCGAGCCGCCGCGCGACCGGTCGCCGTCCCTGACCGCGGATGAGTACCAGGGCGCGGTGCGGGACTGGCACGACGCCCGCGCGGAGCTGATCGCGACGGCGATCGGCGACGAGCTCGGCCCGGACGGGGTGGGCGCGTTCCTCGTGTGGGGCGACCCGTCGGTCTACGACTCGATGCTGCGGATCGTCGGCCGCGTCATCGAGCTCGGCGGCGTCTGTTTCGAGTATTCCGTGATCCCCGGCGTGACCAGCGTGCAGGCGCTCGCGGCGGCGCACCGGATCCCGCTGAACCGGACCGGCGAGCCGATCTTCATCACCCCGGCCCGCCGGATCGCCGGCGGCCTGCCCGCGGGCCTCGACAGCGCCGTGGTCATGCTGGACCGCGGGTTCACCGCGGCCGGGTTCGACGACCGGAGCCTGTCGGTGTTCTGGGGCGCCTACCTCAGCACCCCGGACGAGGCGCTGATCTCCGGGCCGCTGCGGGAAGTCGCGGCGCGGATCACCGCGACCCGCGCCGAGCTGCGCGAGCGGCACGGCTGGATCATGGACACCTACCTGCTCCGCCGCGACAGGGAGCAGGCGGCGGATGAGGAGTAGCCACTGTCCGTTCGGGATAATGGGCTTAAGCCGCGGTCCCGGCCGGGCGAGTACAGATGGCTGTCGCGGAACCCCTCGGCGGCCAGCACCGTCCCGACGATGATCACCGCGGTGCGCTTCACCCCGGCGGCGAGCACCTGCCCGGCGATGTCCCCCAGCGTGCCGCGCAGCACGACCTCCCGCTGCTGGCTGGCGTACGCGACGACAGCCGCGGGGCAGCCGGGCCCGTAGCGCGGCTCAAGTTCGGCGACCACCTGCTCGATGTGCGCCGCGGCCAGGTGCAGCACCAGCGTCGCGCCGGTGGCGGCGAGGCTGGCCAGGTCCTCTCCCGCCGGCATCGGGGTGGCCTGGTCCGCGATCCGGGTGAGCACGACCGTCTGGCCGACTCCCGGCACGGTCAGCTCACGCCGCAGGGCCGCCGCCGCGGCGGCGAACGCGGGCACGCCGGGGGTGATGTCGTAGGCGATCCCCGCCCGGTCCAGGCGCCGTGCCTGCTCGGCGACGGCGCTGAAGACGGCCGGGTCGCCGGAGCAGAGCCGTACCACGTCCAGGCCCGCGGCGTCGGCTTCGGCCATGGCCCCGACGATCTCGTCCAGGGTGAGGCCGGCGGTGTCGATCAGGGTGGCGCCTTGGGGGCAGTGCGCCAGGACCTCGGCGGGGACGAGGCTGCCCGCGTACAGGCAGACCGGGCAGTCCTGCAGCAGGCGCTGGGCGCGGACGGTGATCAGGTCAGGTGCGCCCGGTCCGGCACCGACGAAGTGGACGGTCACGAGCTCTCCTGACTCCCCTGGCCGCTTTCCCGCGGGCCGGGTGCCTTGCGGATGGACCACTGGACGACCGGCAGCGCCGGCCGCCAGGCCGTGAAAGAGCCGAGCTGCGCGGCGCGTTCCACGCCGATCCGGGTCAGGGTGCCGCCGAGACGCCGCCGCCAGTCCGCCAGCACGGCCTGGCCCTCGAGCGTGACCGCGTTCGCGACAAGCCTCCCGCCGGGACCGAGGGCGTCCCAGCAAGCGCCGACGACACCTTCGGCGCTGACGCCGCCCCCGATGAAGACCGCGTCGGGCGCGGGCAGCCCGGCCAGCGCCTCCGGCGCGGCCCCGGCCACCACGGAAAGTCCCGGCACGCCGAGCGCGGCGGCGTTGCGGGCGATGCGCTCGCGGCGGTCGGCGCGCGGCTCGATCGCGACCGCGCGGCTGGCCGGGTGGACGCGCATCCACTCGATGCCGACGCTTCCTGACCCGGCCCCCACGTCCCACAGCAGCTGACCGGGGACGGCGGCGAGCTCGGCCAGCGCGAGTGCCCTGATCTCCCGCTTGGTGAGCTGCCCGTCATGCTCGAACGCGTCGTCGGGCAGGCCGGGCACGCGCGGCAGCGGCACGGCCGCGGCGTCAAGACGGCATTCGATCGCCAGGATCGCCAGGCTGCTGTGCGGCCCTTCGCCGGCCGGGGCTACCCGCTCGTCCGGGCCGCCGAGGTCGGCGAGCACGGTCACCGGGCTGGCGCCGAGCCCGCGGGCGGCGAGCATCGCGCGCACGTCCGCGGCGGCCGTCTCCTGAGCGGTGAGGGCGAACACCCGCCGCCCGGGCTGCAGCAGCGGAAGCAGCAGCTCCCGGGGACGGCCGACCAGGCTTACCACGTCGACGTCGTCCAGCGGCCAGCCGAGCCGCGCCGCGGCGAGCGACACCGATGACAGGTGCGGGAGCACACGCAGCCGCGCGGGACCCAGCAGCCGGGCGAGGGTGGCGCCGATGCCGTAAAACATCGGGTCGCCGCTCGCCAGCACCACAAGCGCCGGGGCCGCCCCGGCGAGGGCGGCGCCGGGGCCGTCCGTGCCCGCATGGGCCGCGACCAGCTCGGACAGGCCGGGGAGCAGCGGGCTCGGCAGCGGGACGCGCCTGCCGGTGACGGCGCCGGGCAGGAGCGCGAGCTGGCGCGGGCCGCCGACGATCACGCCGGCCTGCTCAACGGCGGCCCTCGAAACCGGGGACAGTCCCGGCCACCCGTCGGCCCCGATGCCGACCACGGTCACGATCTGGCTGAGCACGCCCTACAGTTTGCCGCACGGCTGTGAGAGGATGGCGGGCGAACGGCTGCCGAGGAACACCGGTGCGAATCCGGGGCGGTCCCGCCACTGTGACCTGCTGCTTGATCGTTGCAGGAAGCCAGGCCATCGGCACCCGTGCCGCCGGGCCACCGCCCGGTGGTCGTCGCTGTCGGCGGGCGCGGACACCCGCCAGGTGAAGGTGCTC
>JASHPP010000372.1 GCA_030038035.1 Trebonia sp. | reverse complement strand
TGGCTCTTCCCGCAGAACGAGCACTTCAGCAGGTCGCCACCGTCACCGATGCGTGCCACCCAGGTTCTCCTTTACATGGGGCCGCGAGCCGGGCCCGCACGGGCCAGGCTCAGCGGGCATGTCCCGCCATGCCGTCATGCGCTTGCTTCGACCGTACCGCCTGCAGGGGTCCGATGGACCAATCAAACCCCCTCAGCGGCCCGGGAGGGAAGAGGTGAATCTTCCCCGGTTAGGAAGACACTACCTCGGGCGTGCGCAGCGTCCCGCGCTTGAGCACCGTCAGCACCTCGTCGATCATCCCGTAATCCTTGGCCTCCGCCGCGGTGAGGAACTTGTCCCGCTCGATGTCGCGCCTGATGACTTCCTCGCCCTTGCCGGTGTGCCTGGCCAGGATGACCTCCATCGCGGTGCGCATCCGCAGGATCTCCCGCGCCTGGATCTCCATGTCGGTGGACTGGCCGTAGCCGCCCTCCGTGGCGGGCTGGTGGATGAGGATCCGGGAGTTCGGCAGCGCCATCCGCTTGCCCTTGGTGCCCGCCGCGAGCAGCACCGCGGCCGCGCTCGCCGCCTGGCCGATGCAGCAGGTGGTGATGTCCGGCTGGATGAACTGCATGGTGTCGTAGATCGCCATCATGGAGGTCATCGACCCGCCGGGCGAGTTGATGTACATGGTGATCTCGCGGTCCGGGTCGATGGCCTCGAGCGTGAGCAGCTGGGCCATGACGTCGTTCGCCGAGGCGTCGTCGATCTGGACGCCAAGGAAGATGATCCGCTCCTCGAAGAGCTTGTTGTACGGGTTCATCTCCTTGACCCCGTACGACGTGCGCTCGACGAAGGACGGCAGCACGTACCTGGACTGCGGGTGTCGGCTCAGGTCGGTCACGTTCGGGTCTCCTTCTTGAAAACTGACGGGTTCCGGTGGGATCCGCCCTGGGCTGCTCAGGATGCGGAGCCCATCGACGGGACCTCGATGGCGCTGCGGATCACATGGTCGACGAAGCCGTACTCCTTCGCCTCCTCCGCGGTGTACCAGCGGTCGCGGTCCGCGTCCTGCTCGATCTGCTCCACGGTCTGGCCGGTGTGGAACGCCGTGCGCTCGAAGAGCGTCCGCTTGATGTAGAGCATCTGCTCGGCCTGGATCCTGATGTCCGAGGCGGTGCCGCCGATGCCGCCCGACGGCTGGTGCATCAGGATCGTCGCGTGCGGCAGCGCGTAGCGCTTGCCGTGGGCACCGGCGGTGAGCAGGAACTGGCCCATCGAGGCCGCCATGCCGAACGCGTACGTCGCGACGTCGTTGGGCACGTACTGCATCACGTCGTAGATCGCCATCCCCGCGTACACAGAACCACCGGGCGAGTTGATGAACAGCTGGATGTCGCGCTTGTCGTCTTCGGCGGACAGCAGGAGAATCTCGGCGCAGATCCGGTTGGCGATGTCGTCGTCCACCTGCTGGCCGAGAAAGATGATGCGGTTCCGCAGCAACCGCTGGAACAGCAAGTCACTCGGCATCACGGGGGCGTCAGGGGTCGCCGTCCTTGCGACTGGCAGAGGCTGTGTCACGTGGTCACCTGCTCCGATCACTTCGGGTGTCGTTGACAGGACCATAACGCCACCGCGGAGCTGCCGGGTGCGGTGCAGCCCGGTGTTCGCTACCGGCGCACGCCGGTGCGGTCACGGTCAGTCCGCTGCGGAGTCCTCCCCGTCGGCGTCGCCAGCCGCATCGGCGTCAGCGGCGTCCTCCGCTTCCCCTGCCGCCTGCGCCGCCTCGGCCGCCTGCGCCGCGAGCAGGCCGTCGACCTCGGTGTTGAGCGCCTCGATCTCGGCCTTGATGTCGACCGGATGGCCGGCCTCGTCGGTCACCGTGACCCGCTCGGCCACCAGCGTGGCGGCCTTGCCGCGCAGGACCTCGGTCAGTGCGCTGCCGAGCTGCCCGGACTCGCCCAGCTGCCTGGCCAGGTACTCGGGACCGACGCCCATCCGCTGGGCCTGGTCGGCGACGAAGTAGGACAGCTCGGCCTGGCTGACCGACAGGTCTTCCGTGCGGGCCACCTCGTCGAGGACGAACCCCACCTTGACGGCGCGCTGGGACTGCGCGAGGAGCTCGGCGTCGAACTCCTCCTGGGTCTGCTGCCGCGACTGCAGGTAGTCCGCCATCGACGTGCGCAGCCGGGTCAGCTGGTCGCCGACCGACTGGCGCGAGTGCTCGAGCTCGCGCTCGACGAACTTCTCTGGCAGCGGGATCGCGATGCTGTCGACGAGCGCGTCCACGGCACGGTCCCTGGCCTGGGTCGCCTGCCTGAGCCGCCGGAACCGGGCAAGCTGGCGGCGGGTGTCGGCGCGCAGCTCGCCGAGCGTGTCGAACTCGCTCGCCAGCTGGGCGAAGTCGTCGTCGAGCTCGGGCAGTTCCTTGACCTTGACGTTCTGCACCGTGACCGTGACGTCGGCCTGCTCGCCGGCGGACTCGCCGCCGGCGAGCTCGCTTGTGAACGTCGCCGACTCCCCGGCGGACATGCCGGCGAGCGCCTCGTCCAGGCCATCGAGCATCGTCCCGCTGCCGATCTGGTAGGACAGGCCGCTCGCCTGCGCGTCTTCCACCGGCTCGCCGTCCACCGAGGCCGACAGGTCGATCGTCGTGTAGTCGCCGTCCTGCGCCGGGCGCTGCGCGGTCTTGAGCGAGGCGAAGCGCTCGCGCAGCGAGGTGAGGTACTCCTCGACGTCGTCCGGGGTGATCTCCGTGTTGTCCACCGTGACCGACAGCGTTGCCAGGTCGGGCAGCTCGAACTTCGGCCGCACCTCGACCTCGGCCGTGAACGTGAGATCCTTGCCGTCGTCGAGCTGGGTGATCTCGACGTCCGGCTGGCCGAGGGTGAGCACCTCGGCTTCCCGCACCGCCTTGCTGTACAGCTCGGGCAGCGCGTCATTGACCGCCTCGGTGAGCACCGCGGCACGCCCGACCCGCCTGTCGATGATCTGCGGGGGGACCCGGCCCGGGCGGAACCCGGGAATGCGCACCTGCCGGGACACCTCGCGGTAAGCCTTGTCCAGGCTCGGCTTGAGTTCCTCGAAGGGAACCTCGACGCTCAGCCGGACGCGGGTCGGGCTCAGCTCTTCGACGGCGGTCTTCACGGCGGCGTGACTCCAGGATGTGGATGGCGACTGCGCGGACGGCGCAGAAAGTGTACGGCGCACAAGTCTATGACCTCGCGGGCCGCGCTCCGCGCGGCGACGTGCGCTCAGCGGCGGTCGTCGCCGAGCACCAGGTGCAGCACCCAGCTGACCACCGCGACGATGAGCGCGCCCTCGACGGCGGCCACGAAGCCGGTGACGTGGAAGGGCAGCTTGAGCTGGCCCGCTATGTAGCTGGCCAGCCAGAGCAGCAGCCCGTTGACCACGAGCGCGACCAGGCCCAGTGTCAGCACGTAGAACGCGCAGCCCACCGTCTTGATGATCGGCTTGAGCACCGTGTTGATGACGCCGAAGATCAGGGCGACGACCAGCAGGGTCTCGGCCCGCGAGGCGTCGGTGTGGCCGGCTACCACGATTCCGGGGACCACCCAGGCCGCCACGCCCAGCGCCGCGGCGGAGACGATGACCCCTATGACGTACTTCATGGCGATATTTGTACAGCACTATCGGCCATGCCCGCGCCCCGGATCATGGTCCTTCCCGATCCCGCGCTTCAGGCCGCCCCCGCTTGCAAGATGGGCGCGGCGGGCCGGCGGGCGCCGAGGCTGGCCGGGAGGGCGGTCAGCACGGCCACCGCGGCCAGGGCGCCGGCCACCACGGCGGCCAGCCAGGACGCCGGCGGGATCGAGACCACGCCACCGCTGCTGGCGACCGTGAACAGGCCGATGCCGAGCGGGATGC
>JASHPP010000371.1 GCA_030038035.1 Trebonia sp. | reverse complement strand
GGCGCGATCACCGCCGCCTGACCCGGCGGAGCGCCCGGCCCGCCCGGGCCCCGGCCGGCTGTCTCACATGCTGAGACCGCTGGCAGACAGCCCGCAAGGCGCGCCGCCACCGTATTGGGCGATCAGGCCGGGTCCGAGGCGAGCTCACCGGCGGCGTCGGGCCGCGCCCGGATGCCGAAGTCGCGGAATTCGCGCTGCGTCAGGCCGAACAGCATGGCCGCCGCGATCAGCACCCCGCTGATCGCGAAGACCGGCGAGGGGCCGAGGTGGCGGGTGAGCACTCCGGCGATGGCGGTCGCGACGGGGAAGCTGCCGACCCCCGCGAGCATGAGCAGCCCCATCACGCGGCCGATCATCGCCGGCGGAGCCCACTGCTGGAGCAGCGTGAGGGAAAGGACGTTGTCGACCCCGAGCGCCAGGCCGAAGACGGCCATGCTGGCCGCCACGCCGGGCAGCCCGCCGACGAACGGCGCGACGCCGATGGCCAGCGCGGCGACCATGAACGCCACGGCGAGAATCGCGATGGGCCGGCGGATGCCGCGCAGGCGCGTCACGATGATCGTGCCCACCAGGCTGGCTACCGCGATGCAGCTCAGGACCGCGCCGTACCCGCCTGCGCCGTACCGCGCGTGCGCGAGCGCGGGGAGCGCGACCTCGGTGGTCCCGGTGAGCGCGAAGTTCGCGGTCACCGACACCACGAGGATGATCTGCAGGATGCGCGCCTGGAGCAGCAGCTTCCACACGCTCGCCGGCGCGGTGGCCGGCCCGTCTGCCCGTCCCGCGTCGGCCGGGACTTCGTCCGCGGCCTCCGCGCCCGCCGTCGCGCCGCCGGAGGCGGCGGGCTTCGGCGCCGTGCTCTCCCCGGTCCCGGCCGGCGCGCGCCGCGCCGCGGCGCTCGCCATCAGCGCCAGCGACGCCGCGGACACCAGGTACGACGCCGCGTCCACGCCGAACGCGGCGGCCGGTCCGGCCGTCGCCACCACGACCCCGCCGAGCACCGGGCCGACCAGCGACCCGACCTGGATCAGGCCGGTGTACACGGCGTTGGCCGCGGCCAGCTGCCCCGCCTCAAGAAGTGACGGCATGATCGCCATCGAGGCCGGCATGAACAGCGCGGAAGCGCCGCCAAGCAGCGCGGCGACCGGCGCCAGCGCGGCGAGCGAGCTGATGTGATCGGCCGCGAACACGGCGAACACCGCGGTCAGCGCGCACCGTGCCGCGTCGGAGCAGAGCATGATCAGCCGCGGGCCGAGCCGGTCGGCGAGAGAGCCGCCCACCGTGATCAGCGCGGTTCGCGGTATCCCGTAGCAGGCGAGGACGAGCCCAAGCTGCGCGGCGCTGCCGTGGTTGGACAGCACGAGCCACGGAAGGGCGACCACGTAGCAGTAGTCCCCGACCGTCGAGGTGAACTGGCCGGCCGTGAGCAGCCGGAACGCCGGCACGCCCAGCGGCCCTGAGCGCCAGGCGGTCGCCATCCGGGCCATCCGGGCCAGCGGGGCGCGACGCCCCGGTCCCGGTTCCGTCGCGGTCATGTTCCCTCCACCGGGGGCACGACGCTCACTCGCCAGCGTCTGGTTCGAACCAGGGGATCAGGTCGGTCCTGACGTAGACGCGGCGGGCGGCGGGCGGGCGCTCGTCGCGGGACAGCCGGCGGTACTCCCCGACCACCTCGATCAGCCGCCCACGCAGCGTCGTGAGCTCCTCCGGGGTCGCGTGCACCACGTCGTGCGTGGTGCCCAGCGCCTCGCGCCACCGCCCCGGGTACTCCAGCTCCCTGTCGTGGTAGCTCTCCCGCAGCTCCTCGACGGACGCGTGCACGCTTTCGGCGAGCAGCCGCGCCGCGTCCCGCATGGCCGCAGTGGTGTCCGCGCCCTCCGGCATGCTGAACGCGACCACCCGCACCCGCCACGGCCGCTGCCTGCCGTCCGTGGCGCTGGCGAGGTCCTCTTCGACGAACCCGTACTGGGCCAGCGTGCGCAGGTGGTAGCTGCAGGCCGAGGGGGAGAGCCCGGCGACTTCGGCGCACTCGGTGGCGGTCGCCGGACCCTCGAGGCCGAGGAACTGCCAGATCGCGATCCGCGCCGGGTGGGCCAGCGCCCGCATCATCCGCGGATCGGTGAGCCGGAGCGGGTTGCCCGGTGTGCCGACCGCCGCAGGCGGCTGCTCGGCCGGGGGAGCCGGCCCGGTCCGTTCGGAATCATGATGATTTTCCGGCACACCTGAAAGAGTACTTTCGAAAGAAATGCTTCACAATGACTCCGGGAATGAATTTCCGCCCGCGGGAGATGACAGTGAGCATGACGATCGATGAGCTGCGCTCCCGGCTCGGGCGCGTCGGGATCTGGATGCCGCCGCCCGCGTGGATCGGGGCGGACCCGGCGGCGACCGCGGCCGCGATCGAGCGGGCCGGCTTCACGTCGGTGTGGATCGGCGGCGGCAACGCGACGCCGGACGCGTTCGAGCTGCTGCGGCCGCTGCTGGCCGGCAGCTGGCGGCTGATCGTGGCGACCGGGATCGCGAACATCTGGGCGTGGGAGCCCGCGCGGATGCGGGCGGACGCGGCCGCGCTGGCGGCGGAGTACCCGGACCGGTTCATCCTGGGGCTTGGCGTCAGCCACGAGCCGCTTGTCGCCTCGCTCGGGCACGCCTATGAGCACCCGCTGGCCAAGATGGAAAAGTTCCTCGACGAACTCGACCACCCGGCCGAGCACGGGGCGGACAGCGAACTGCCGCCGGTCGTGCTCGCGGCACTCGGGCCGCGCATGCTCACGCTGGCCGCCGAGCGCACCGCGGGCGCGCATCCGTATTTCACGCCGCCCGAGCACACCGCCTACGCCAGGAAGGTGCTCGGTTCCTCGCCGCTGCTCGTGCCGGAGCAGGCCGTGTCGCTGGCAGCCGCTCCTGCCGAGGGAAGGGCCGCGGCGCGCGCCTACGCGGAACGCTACCTGCGGATGCCGAACTACACGCGCAACCTGCGCCGGCTCGGCTTCGGCCCCGACGACCTGGCGGGCGGCGGCAGCGACCGGCTGATCGAGGCGATCATCCCGTCCGGCGCCGCCGGCGCCGCCGACCGGGTGCGCGCGCACCTGGACGCGGGCGCGGACCACGTGGTCGTCCAGCCGCTCACCGACGCGGGCGCCTTCGCCGCCGGCCAGCTGGATGACCTGGCCTCCGCCCTCGGGGACCTCATGCCGGGGAGCTGATGACGCGGACCTTATGCCTGGGCGCTCATGCCGCGGCCCGGGCTGCGCGGCGGCGGCTAGTCCTTCTGCCGGTCGATGAAGGCGCTCACGATCTCGAAGAAGTCGGCTTCCTGCTCGATGTCGATGAAGTGGCCGCCGCCCTCGAGGACGGCCAGCTCGGCGCCGGGGACGGCGCCTGCGATCTCCTGCGACAGCGGCAGCGGCGTGCAGAAGTCGTGGTCGCCGCAGATGACAAGCGCGGGCTGGGTGATCGCGCCGAGCTGGGCCAGCGTGTCGTGGGCCGCGATCATGTCGATGCGCTTGAGCGCGATCTCGCGGTCCCCGGGCGCCTCCGGGTTCGCCAGCACCCGGTCGACCCATGCCTGCACCCGCTCCGGGTTCTCCCGCGCGTACGTGGGGGAGAAGAGGAAGAGCGCGTAGCAGGAGTACAGGGTCCGCCTGTCCGACTCGGCGGCCAGCTTCCTGCGCACCTCGAACTCGCGGCGCACGAAGGCGTCGAAACGGGCGAAGGAGGACGCCATCGTGAGCGAGCGGACCGTATGGGGATGGTTCAGGGCCATGTACTGCCCGATGGCGCCGCCGGTCGACGCGCCCACGACGTGCACCGGCCCCAGGGCGAGGTGCTCCACGAGCGCGGCCATGTCGGCGGCGAGTTGCTGCGTCGTGTAGCCGTCCGCGGCATGCGTGGTCCGGCCGGTGCCGCGGTGGTCGGGGACGATGACGTAGTACCGCTCGGCGAACAGCTTGACCTGCGCTCCCCAGCTTGTCCCGACGCCACCGAGGCCGGCGACGAGGAGGACCGGGGGATTGGCGGGATCTCCGTGCACCTCGTAGTACTGCGAGATTCCCTGCGTGCTCAGCACGGCCATAATGAGACCTCCTAACGGAACGGATCAGCTCTGTTCCGTATTCTAGGACGTGCACCTCCGGAACGCAACAGCTCTGTTCCGATATAGCGCGCTGGTGCCGCCGCACCCAGGGCGCCTACCGTGGTGTCATGCGACGTGACATCTTCACCGACGAGCATGAGGCGTTCAGGGACATGGTCCGCCAGTTCATCGCCCGCGAGGTGACCCCCTACCACGAGCAGTGGGAACGCGACGGCGTGGTGTCTCGCGACGTGTGGCGGGCGGCCGGGCGAGCCGGCCTGCTCGGCATCGACATCGACGAGAAGTACGGCGGCGGCGGCAACCCGGACTACCGGTACTACGCGGTCATGAACGAGGAGTTCGCCCGCGCCGGGGCGACCGGGCCCATGTTCAACGTGCACAACGACATGATCGGCCGGTACCTGGACCGGCTGTGCACGCCCGAGCAGCGGGAGCGCTGGCTGCCCGGCTACTGCTCGGGCGACCTGATCGCCGCGATCGCGATGACCGAGCCAGGCGCGGGCAGCGACCTGCAGGGCATCCGGACAACAGCCACCCGCACAGGCGACCACTACGTCCTCAACGGGCAGAAGACCTTCATATCCAACGGGCAGCTAGCCGACATCGTCATCGTGGTGGCGCGCACGGACCCGGCGCAGGGGCACAAGGGGATCAGCCTGCTCGTCGTCGAACGGGACATGCCGGGGTTCGCCCGCGGCCGGAACCTGGACAAGATCGGCCTGCACGCCCAGGACACCTCCGAGCTGTTCTTCACTGACGTCCGCGTTCCCGGAGCCAACCTGCTCGGCGCCGAAGGCGGCGGGTTCGTCGCCCTCATGCAGAACCTGCCCCGCGAGCGCGTCACGATCGGCGTGTTCGCGCTCGCGGTCGCGGACAAGGCCTTCGAGGACACGCTGGCCTACGTCAAGCAGCGGCAGGCGTTCGGGCAGCCGATCGGCAGCTTCCAGCACAGCAAGTTCCTGCTCGCCGAGCTGGCGACCGAGCTCGCCGTCGCCCGCGCCTTCACCGACAAGGCGATCGCGGCCCACTGCGACGACGAGCTGTCGGTGCAGGAGGCGTCCATGGTCAAGTGGTGGGACACCGAGCTGTGCAACCGCGTGACCGACCGGTGCGTCCAGCTGCACGGCGGGTACGGCTACATGCGCGAGTACCCGGTCGCGCGGGCCTGGGCCGACAGCCGCGTGCAGTCGATTTTCGGCGGCACCACCGAGATCCAGAAGGAGATCATCGGCCGCAGCCTGGGCCTGTGAGCCTGACCAGGCGTGCGGAGCCGTCATAGCCAGTCGTCTGACCAGCGTGCCAGGCACCGGCAGGGTCAGCTTTCATGATCATGGGTCAGTGGTGTCCTATACGACCACCAACGACCCATGATCATGGAAACCGGGGCCGCCGGGCGCCCTGCCCGGTCCCGGAATATCCGGATAAAACGGGCATATGCCACCGCATACCCCCACCCCCTCCGCCGCCTCCACGACCCGTCCGGCCATCTCGCTGGTTTCGCAGCCGGCATCGCCCCGATCGCGCAGCCTTTCGTAACCCGCACCGTTGAGAATCTATAGTGGCCTTTTGCGCAGCGGAGGTTTATGCTGAGATTATTGGCTTGCCGATACAGATAGCGGGAATCGCGTGACCGTCACTGGGCTATTTCACACGGGCGTTGCCGTTGCTGACCTGGAACACTCGCTATGGTTCTACCGGGATCTTCTCGGCTTTGCAGTAATCCGGGACCGCACCCTTGGCGGCGGCGAGCGGGTCGTGTTCCTGAGTATTCCCGGCACAACCGTCCAGTTCGAGTTGTTCCATACTCGCGCAACCGGCAGTGAGCCGGCACGTGCTCCGTTCGGCCACGCGGGTACCGGTCACTTCTGCCTCTACGTTGAGGATGTGCGAGCATTCCTGAAGCAGCTCGTCCCCGATTATCCTGCCGCCGCCCACGCCGATCTTAGGACCATAGAATCCGGGCCTTATGCGGGCGCTACTATTGCTGTCCTTGCCGATCCTGATGGCTATCATATCGAGCTGTTCGAGCAGGCGGGAGCAGCGAGTTAGCGGTAATATGCCTGGCCGGTCAGGCATGCGCAAGTGGGAAATGGCAGGCGGCCGCCTGACCGGAAGCAATTGTCCGGAGCGGGGGCTCTTCCGCGG
>JASHPP010000040.1 GCA_030038035.1 Trebonia sp. | reverse complement strand
CGCATCGCCTCGACCAGCGGCCCGTCGACGAAGTTGTCCGCGCTGTAGTCCTCGCGCAGCACCCGGGCCGGGTTGTGGTGCCCGACCAGCTTCGCCGGCGTCAGGTCCGCGTTGCCCTCGACGAACACGAGCGGGATGCCCCACTCGGCGGTGATCGCCCGCAGCAGGGTCGACTTGCTGGTGCCGGGCGGGCCCTCCAGGAGGATGTCGCGGCCCGCCGCGACGGCCGCGAGCACAAGGTCGAGCTCCCGTTCCCGGCCCACCACGCGGGCGCGGATCCGGTCTCGGACGTGTGCCAGCGTGCCCGGGCCGCCGCGGCGCTCGCTCATCGGATCGTGTTCCCGGCGTCGACCGTGAACTCAAGCCCGGTCACGTACCGGGCCTCGTCGGAGGCGAGGAACAGCACCGCGTTGCTGATGTCCCGCGGCTGCGTGGTCTCCACGGGCAGCGTGTTCATGAAGATCGGGCCGAGGTCCGGGTCCTTGCCGAGCAGCGACTCCAGCCCGCCGAGCCCCAGGATGTCGACGGCGATGATGCCGGCGCCCTCTTCGGCGAGCCGGATCGCGTGACTGCGGCCCTGGCCGCGTCCCGCGCCGGTGATGAAGGCGACCTTGCCTGCTACTCGTCCTGCCATGATGTTCGTCGTTCTCCTTTTACCTGATGAAAGCGCCCGCGTCGACTGGCAGGGTCACGCCGGTGATGTAGCGGGCTTCGTCCGAGGCGAGGAAGAGCACCGCGTTGCTGATGTCGACGGGCTCCACCCACGGGATCGGCAGCGCGTTCAGCGCCTGGAAGACCGGTGCCGCGGACTCCCGGGTCGGGTGCGGGTTGTCGGGCTGGAACAGGCCCCAGACCTGCTCGTTCTGGATCATGATCGTGTTCACCGTGGTCGGGTGGACGCTGTTGACCCGGATGTTGTACTGGGCGAACTCGTTCGCCAGCGACCGCATGATGCCGACGACACCGTGCTTGGCGGTGTTGTAGTGGATGGAGTTGCCGAGCGCCTTGAGGCCGGCCAGCGAGCTCGTCATGATGATCGACCCGCCGTTGTTGGCGATCAGGTGCGGCAGTGCGACCTTGGCGGTGTTCCAGACACCGGTCAGGTTGATGTCGATCGTCTCCTGCCAGCCTGCGTCGTCGAGCTCGAGCGCGGGGCTGGTCTGGAAGATGCCGGCATTGGCGCAGACGATGTCCAGCCTGCCGAGCTGGGCGACGCCGTCGTCGAGCGCCTGCCTGAGTCCTGTGGTGTCCCTGACATCGGCCTTGTGCGCGACGATGCGCCGGTCGAGCGCCTCGACCTGCTTGACGGTCTCGGCCAGGTCCTCCTCGGTGGCGGGCGGGTATCCCGTCACGGACTTGACCGGCCCGGCGATGTCGATCGCGATGATGTCGGCGCCCTCCTGGGCCAGCCGGATCGCGTGGCTGCGGCCCTGGCTGCGCGCCGCGCCGGTGATGAAGGCGACCTTGCCTGCTACTCGTCCTGGCATGTGACAGCTCCCTTGCTGCTGCGGCTATTACGTCAGTGGGTGACGTAATAGATCACATGCTAATGTCAGACACTGACACAAACAATTGCTTGTGACGCAGGTCTCATCGAGGCGGTGCGAGTTGACCCAGCCCAGCGTGCTCGACGCGACAAGCCCGCGACGCGGGCGGCCGCGGTCCACCAGCTGCCGGGAGCTTGAGCTGATCGCGCTGCGGCTGTTCACCGAGCAAGGCTTCGAGAACACCACGATCGAGCAGATCGCGGCCGTGGCGGGCGTCAGCGAACGGACGTTCTTCCGCTACTTCGGCTCAAAGGCCAGCGTGCTGTGGACCGAGTTCGAGACCGAGGTGGAGGCGATCCGGGCAGCGCTCGGCTCGGTCCCAGACGAGGTACCGATGATGGACGCGATCCGGGACGCGGTGGTCTCCGCGAACCACTACCGGGCCGAGGACGTCGCGGAGCTGCGCATGCGGATGAACCTGATCGGCACGGTGCCGGCGCTGTCGTCAAGCGCGGCGGGGCACTACGAGGCCTGGGAGCGCGCGGTCAGCGAGTTCGCCGGGCGTCGGCTCGGCCAGCCCGCCGGATCGCTGTACCCCCTCGCTGTCGGCCGGGCCGCGCTCGCCGCCTGCCGCGCGGCCTACGACCGCTGGTCGGCGCGGGCGGACAACGACCTGACCGTGTACCTGGACGCCGCGCTGACCGCGCTGGCGGCAGGGTTCGCCATGGAAAAGGTCGACCGCGCAGCGCTGGCAGCTGACTTAACGAGATCGCGGGGCTGGGTCCTCCTGCCGGCGAGATCATCGATGCCGTCGCCGCGTCGGTGGCGCAGGCGCGCGGGAAGGGGAGTCGCCACCCTTTCGTGACCATCACAGCGGGTGGCCGGTGGCGTGCCAGACCGCGAGGACGAGCGCGCCGGTGAGCAGCGGGAAGATGATCCAGGTCTCGCCGAGCTTGGCCGTGGTGAACTGCAGCGGACGCGGCAGCAGGTGGAATTCGCGTTCGCTGAACGGCCAGAGAACCGGGCACCCGCCGTGGGTGAGCTCGTCGCCGGCGATATGCGCGGCGCAGCCCAGCGCGGTTGCCAGCGCCAGCAGCGGTACGTGCCAGTGGCCAAGCGGGATCTGGACCACGTCCCAGCGGGTGTAGCAGGTGATGACCGCGCCGCCGATGCCGAGCAGGTCACCGTGGTGCCCGCCGACGTGGACCGCGCGCAGCGCGGCCGAGTACAACAGCGCGAGGTACAGCCCGGCCGGGACCATATGCCAGGAGAACGCGGCGTGGCCTGCCGACTGCGCTCCGGACAGCTGGTAGGCGCCGGCGGCCAGCGCCCCGGCGCTGAACACCGCGATGCCGACCAGGCTGTGCGTGCCGTGCCGGTGCCCGCCGGAGATCCGCGCCACCACCCAGGCGAACGCCTCCGTGAGGAACCCGAACGACCGGGCCACCGTGCTGTCCGGGTGGTCGATGTCCGGCAGCACGCCAGCCCCGCCGGTGAGCAGTACCCCCGCGGCCAGGTGCGATCCGGTCACGTGCAGCGTCGGACCGAGCGCCGCGAACGCGAGCGCGCCGCTCAGCGCGTGATCCCTGCCCAGCATCTAGCCACTCCCCGTGTCCCGACAGCGGACGTACGCAGCAGTCAGCCTGACACAGGCCCGCCGCGCGGCGGCGGAGGCGCGCGGGCGGGGGCGGCGCGAAGCCCGTAGCATGAGGACGTGGCGGCTTTCGCGGGCGTGGTGCTGGCCGGCGGGCGGTCCTCGCGGATGGGAACGCCCAAGGCGGCCCTTGAGTGGCATGGCTCGACGCTGCTGCGACGGACGGTCGGCATCCTGGCGCGGGCGACCGCGGGGCCAGTCGTCGTCGTGCGGGCGGCCGGGCAGGAGCTGCCGGCGCTGCCGCCGCGCACCGTGGTCGTGGCTGACCCTCGCGAGGGCAAGGGCCCGGTGCAGGGGATCGCGGCCGGGCTGGCCGCTCTCGCCGGGCAGGCCGAAGCGGCCTTCATCAGCTCCACTGACATGCCGTTCCTGCACCCGGCCTTCGTCCGGCGGGTGCTGCGGGTCGTGCAGGGTGACGGCGCCGACGTGTGCCTGCCGGTCGCGCGGGGCTACCCCCAGCCGCTCGCGGCCGCCTACCGGACCAGCCTCGCGGCGACCGCCGAACGGCTGGTGAAGGAGGACCGGCTGCGTCCGGCGTTCCTGTTCGACGAGTGCGTGGTCCAGCGGCTGGATGAGGCGGCGCTGAAGACCGACCCGGTGCTCGCCGCGCTCGACCCCGAGCTCGACTCGGTGCTCAACGTCAACGAGCCCGCGGACTACCGGGCGGCCCGCGCCAGGCCCGCCCCGGAGGTGACCGTGCAGCTGTTCGGCGCGGTGGCCAGGGCGGCCGCGGGCCCGGGCCAGGCGAAAGGCCCGCAGGCGGTCCGCGCCGCGACCGTGCAGGAGGCGGCCGACGGGGTGGGTCTGGTGTTCGACCGGCATGTCACCGCGGCGCTGAACGGCGACCAGATCACCCGCGACGGCACGACCCCGCTGGCCACCGGGGACACCGTCTTCTTCCTGTCCGCCGACGCGGGTGGCTGAGGCGGCTTCCTGCTATTCCTGGTCCCAGTCGCGGAGCAGGTCGAACAGGCGCAGGTCGCCATCGAGTTGCAACGAGTCGAGCGGGATACGGTCGTAGAAGGCGAGGACCAGTTCGGCGGCTGTGCCGCGGGCGGAGGCGTAGGCCACGTCCAAGTCGGCGGCGGGCATTGTGCCGGGCGCGGGCAGGCGGGCGGTCCGTGCGCCGTCGGCGGATAGGGTCAGGCGCCAGGAGCGGCCCTCGGCGGCGTGGAAGTCGAGGGCAGCGTCCTCATGCGGCCAGGGGGCCGTCCACGCGCAGCAGGTGGACAGGAACTCCTCGACGCCGTCGAGTGCCGCCGTGTCGGGCAGCGGCCGCGGGGCGCCCAGGGTGATCTGGGCGTCGTAGGTGTGCACCGTGACCTCCTGGAGCTGGTGCCGGGCGACGGCACCGGAGGTCTGCGGCGACTGCGATCGACCCCACCACGTCCAGCAACCGCGATCCGGGCCGGCCTCGCGCAGCGCGTCAAGGAGTAGCCGCGTCGATGCGGCCGACCAGGCCAGCAGGGGCTCGCGCTCCCGGGGCGCAGTCCCGGCGACCTCCGGCTCGGACTCGGCCGGGGGAGCGGCACCCGGGCCGGCGCTGACGATGGCGGCCCAGTTGCGGTGCACCGCACCCAGGTGCTGCGCCAGATCAAGCAGCGTCCACTCGGGGCAGGTCGGCACCTTCAGCTCCAGGCCGGGCGCGGACACGACCGCGGCGCGGAAGGCGATCGACCGCTCGTCGATCAGCCGCAGCAGAACGGGGAACTCCAGAGCCTCTTCCACACCGGTTGTCTATCACCGCGACCCGCCAGCTGGACAGCGATTTTCCGGGCAGGGGCGCGGGAGGCCGTAGCATGACGACGTGGTGAGTACGCCGCCCGGCGGATACTTCGGACAGGCGCTCGTCGTCGACGTGACGGCGGGGACGTGTGAGACGCTGCCGCTGCCCGAGCAGGTCCTGCGCGGCTACGTGGGCGGCGCCGGCCTCGGCGTCTGGCTCCTGCATCGCCTCGGCCCGCCGGGGGTGGACCCGCTGGGCCCGGCCGCGCCGCTCGCGTTCGTGTTCTCCCCGCTGGTCGGGACCCCGCTGACGACGAGCGCGAAGTTCGCGGTCGTGGCCAAGTCGCCGCTGACCGGCCTGCTGACCGACGCGCTGGCCTCCAGCCAGTTCGCGATCGCCGGGAAGCTCACCGGCCACGACGCGATCGTCATCCGCGGCCGGGCGGCGCGGCCTTCCGTGCTGCTCATCGACGGCGACGGCGCGCGGCTGACCGACGCGGAACACCTCGCTGGCATGCCCGCCGCCGATGCCGACAAGAAACTGCGCGGCGAACTCGGCCGCGGCTGGCGCGTGGCGGCGATCGGCCCGGCAGGCGAGCGCGGGGTGCGGTATGCGACGATCTCGCACGACGGGCGGCACGCGGGCCGCGGCGGGCTCGGCGCCGTCATGGGCGCCAAGAACCTGAAGGCGATCGCGGTCCGCGCGGCGGCGAAGGTCGGCATCGCCGCGCCGGATCTGGTGCTCGCGGCCGCCAGGGACCTGCGGCAGCGGTCGTTCGGGCCGGCCACCGCGAAGTACCGCGAGCTCGGCACGCTCGCCAACCTGCTCACGTTCAACGCGATCAGCACGCTGCCGACGCGCAACTTCCAGGCCGCGACGTTCGAGGGCGCCGAGCGGCTGGGCGCGGAGCAGACGACAGACGACGACGTGGCAGGCATGCGCCGGGTCGCCCGCAGCAGCTGCGCGTCCTGCACGATCGGCTGCGAGCACATCTACCGGGTCGGCACGGGCAAGAAGGCCCGGGTGGAGTACGAGAACGTGTTCGCGCTCGGCCCGATGTGCGGGGTGAGCGACCCGGCGGCGGTGCTGGCGGCGAGCGCGCGCTGCGACGACCTCGGCATCGACACGATCTCGGCGGGCGGCACGATCGCGTGGGCGATGGAGTGCGCGCAGCGCGGCCTGATCGACGCGCCCTGGCTGCGCTTTGGCGACTCCGCCGCGCTGCTGCGCGCCCTGGATGAGATCGGCGCCCGCAGCACGCCGCTCGGCTGCCTCCTTGCTGAAGGATCAATGCGAGCATCCCGAACGGTCCGTGGCGACTCCGCTTCCTTCGCCCCGCACGTCAAGGGCCTGGAGATGCCCGGCTACGAGCCCCGCACGCTGCACTCGATGGCGCTCGGCCTCGCGGTCAACGCCCGGGGCGCCGACCACAACCGGTCGGGTGCCTACGAGGCGGACCTGTCCGGGGACCTGGACCGGCTGGACGGCGGCGACGCGCACGTCACCGCCGCGATCGAGACCGAGGACAGGGCCGCGGTCATGGACTCGCTGATCTTGTGCAAGTTCCTGCGCGGGGTGTTCAGCTCGCCGTTCGACGAGTGGGCCGGGCTGCTGTCGGCGGTGACCGGCTGGGACGTCTGCGGTGCCGAGCTGCGCGAGACCGCCCGCCGGATCGTGCTGGCCAAGCGGGTCTACAACATCCGCGAGGGCTGGCAGCCCGCCGACGACTGGCTGCCCGACCGGCTGCTCAGCGAGCCGCTGACGCTCCCGTCGGGCCGCGTCGCCACGCTCACCGCGGGCCGCCTGCGGGCGATGATCGACTCCTACTACAGATTCCGCGGCCTCGACCCGCAGGGCCGCCCGGATCCGGCGGATCTCGCGGGCCTGCACTTGGACTGAGCGCCGCGCCCGGCGGACACGACACGCGCTTGCCGCCATACTGGGCGGGTGGAGCGGCGGGGATGGCGGTTATCCCGCAGACGGCATCGGCGTCTGCGGCAGGGGCACCGCGCTGGCGCCGTTTCCTGACGCCGTGGCGCTCGCCCGCGGACCAGCCTGCCTGGGCGCGGCCGGCGCTGCTGGCCGTCGCCGTCGTCGCGGCGGTCGCGTACGGCTGGGGAATGGCCGGCGCCAGCGTCGAGCCGTTCTACGGCGCGGCGGCCCGCAGCATGTCGCAAAGCTGGCACGACTTCATCTTCGGCGCGTTCGATCCCGCCGGGACCGTCACGGTCGACAAGCTGCCAGGCGCGCTGTGGGTGCAGGCCCTGTCGCTGCGGGTCTTCGGCTTTCACATCTGGGCACTGGTCCTGCCGCAAGTGGCCGAGGGCGTGCTCACCATCCTGGCGCTGTACCGGGCGGTCCGCCGACTGGCCGGGCCCGCGGCCGGCCTGACCGCCGCGGCCGTGCTCGCCGTCACGCCCGTCACCGTGCTGCTTGGCCGCGGCAACGTGTCGGACTCGCTGCTGATCCTGCTGCTCGTGCTCGCCGCCGACGCCACGTCCGCCGCGCTGGTCACCGGGTCGCTGCCGCAGCTGCTGCTCGCCGGCGTCTGGGTCGGCCTGGCGTTCCAGGCGAAGATGATCCAGGCCTGGCTGGCCCTGCCCGCGCTGGCCGCGGCCTACCTGCTCGCGGCCCCCGCGGCGCGGCTGCGCACCCGGTGCGCGCACGTGGCGCTGGCCGGGCTGGTCACCGTCGTGGTCTCCCTGTCCTGGATGACGGCGGTCTCGCTGGTCCCGTCCCAGGACCGGCCGTACGTGGACGGCAGTGCGAACGACTCGGTGTACACCCAGGTCTTCGACTACAACGGCCTGGGCCGGCTCACCGGGAACTGGGCGACGACCGCCGGGCCGGTGTCGCCGCTCGTGATCGCGGCCACGAAGAGCGGGCAGTCGCTCACCGCCGAGACGTTGGGCATCAAGCCGAGCTGGCACCGGCTGCTGGCCGGCCCGTTCGCGGCCGACAGCGGGTGGCTGCTGCCGGCGGCCGTCGTCGGCGCGGCGGGCGTGCTGATGTCCCGCCGGCGCCGGGGTCGGCGCGACCCGCTGCGCGCCGCCGTCGTGCTGTGGGGCGGCTGGTGGCTGATCCTCGCGGTCTTCTTCAGCACAGGCGTATTCATCAACGCGTACTACGTCGCGGCGCTCGTCCCCGCGGCCGCCGCGCTGTGCGGCGGCCCGTTTGACACCCCGTTCGAGTCGGCGAAGACCGCGCACGACAGCCGGGCCCTGGCCGCCGACGCGCCCGCCGTCACCAGGACGGTCCAGCGGCTGGAACGCGCGACGCCACCCGGTGACGCCTTGCTCGGCACCGACACGTCCGGGGCCGCGGACATCTACATCCTGTACAGCGGCAGGGAGGTGCTGCCGATCGGCGGCTACCTCGGCAACGTGCCTGCCCCGACGCTGGCCACGCTGCAGGCCGACATCAGCCGCGGCTACGTGCGGATGTTCATCCTGCCGGTATCGCCGGCCGGCCCGGACCCGCGGGTGCGCTGGCTCGAGTCGCACTGCGCCAGGCAGGCCCCGCCCCCGAACGCTCGCCCGGTCCCGTCCGCGACGTTCGTCTGCGGACTCCCCGCCGCCCACCCGGTCCCCGCCCCGCCGGTCCCCGCCCCGCCGTCCGGCTAACGCAGTCCCGGCGGTGGATTCGCCCCGCACACCCCGCCCTCCCCTCGTTGCACGCCAAATGCAACTCAGATACACTTAGATGCATGAGCACGAGGACAGTCGGTTTCGCGATCGCGGACGAAGACGTGCCGAGACTGGAGCGGCTAACCCAGAAGTTCGGTCGCGGCAATCGCTCGGCGTTCCTGCGCGAGGCGATGCGGCAGATGGAAGTCATCGACCGGGCCGAGCGGCTTGCCGAGCTTCAGGCCTACGGCGCCGAGCGCTCGGCAGCGGCCGGACTGCAGGCCGATGAGGCGCTGGCGGTTGTGCGGCGGGTGCTGAAACGGCGGTGACAACACCGGTAACCGTTGACGTCAACGTGCTCGTCAGCGCCGTCGCCGGGGGGAACGACGCCTTCCACTCGTGGCCTTCGCCGCCCCCCGTGCGGGGCAATCTCGCGGCCAACGTCGTCGGCATCCTCAACGATGCCCGTGAGTTCGCCTTGTTCGTCAGCGAGCACATCCTGGCCAACATCGTCCGGGTGCTTTGCGGCACACCGCCAGACGGGTACGGCTGGGAGGAAAAGCGGGCCGAGCAATACGTCCAGGTGATCGTGGAGATCGCGGAGGCGTCCGGCGGCGGGGTCGTCGAGCCTGGCGAAACCGTCGCGGACTGCCCTGACTACGAGGACAACCGCATCCTGGAGTGCGCGGCCGCCAGCGGATCGCTGCTCATCGTCAGTGACGACACCGACCTGCTGTCCATGTCGCCCTGGCGCGGGACACCGGTGCTCACATCGGCGGCGTTCGTCAAGCGAACCGATGCCATGCGCAGAAGCCGCGGGCGCTGACCAAGTGCTGGGGGTGACGACAAGGCGCGGGCCCTCGATCCTCAGGGCCGCCCAGGTCACGCAATTGCCGACGATCCGCGCTTGGCGTTGTGTCCGGCGGCGACGGATACTGCAGGCATGGCCATTACTGCCCCGGAGAGCACGGGGACGGTAACGCTCACGATCGACGGTCGTGAGGTCACTGCCCCCGAGGGCGCCACGATCTGGCAGGCCGCCAAGGCGGCCGGCATCGACATCCCCGTGCTGTGCCACGACGAGCGGTTCGATCCCGTCGGCGTCTGCCGGATGTGCGTGGTCGACGTGGGCGCGCCCGCGTTCGCCGCGTCCTGCGTGCGGGCCTGCGAGAACGGCATGCAGGTCAAGACCGGCACCCCCGAGGTCGAGCGCAGCCGCGCGATGCTGACCAGGCTGCTGATCTCCGACCAGCCACCGCGCGAGCGCGACCCGAAGCAGGTCACGACCGGCGA
>JASHPP010000039.1 GCA_030038035.1 Trebonia sp. | reverse complement strand
CTACGGCCCCGAACGCTCGGGCTTCGCGCCCCTGGCCAAGACCGCGCAGGCCCTCGTCGCCGAGATCCGTGCCGGGTCGGCGCCGGTGTGTGCCGATCCGCGCTACGGCGCGGACGCCGTCGAGGACGACTCGACCAACGCCTCGCTCGGGGCCCGGCGGCTGACGGCGATCCTCACCCGGCTGACCCAGCTCCTCGCCGTGGAAGCCGTGGCCGCCGCGCAGGCGGTGGACCTGGCGGCTCCGGCCGCCCTGGGGCAAGGGCCGCAGCTCCTGCACCGTGCGATCCGGGATGTCGTCCCGCACCTGGACGACGACTGGCCTGGCGGAATGGACGTGAACCGGGTGGTCGATCAGGTCCTGGGGTCGGCCGAGGTACGGCGGGAGCTCGGCGGACTGATCGGTCAGGCATCCGGGGCTGGCCAGTGAGCGGTAGTGCGTGGAGTCGTGCGCCCGGACAACTGTCCTTTTCCCGCTTTGGCGTCCGCGCCAACAGGCCAGATGCCCGTATTCACCGCGATAGACCGGTCCCGAACCCGCGCGTACGATCAGTTAAATAGGTGCCGAAGCTCCAGGGGAGGTGAGGTGAGGTGAGCAAGCAGGTACGGCTGACGGAGCCGCTCGTGCGGGTAAACGGGGAACTGCGCCCGGCGAGCTGGGACGAAGCCCTCGATCGCGCGGCCGCGGGGTTCGCGCTTGCCAGGGACCGCGACGCCACGAAGTCGTTCGGAATGTTCAGCTGCTCCAAAGCGACGAACGAGATGAATTACGCGGCGCAGAAATTCGTCCGCACCGTGATGGGCAGCAATAACATCGATAGCTGTAACCGCACTTGACACGCCCCTAGTGTCGTCGGTCTGGCGGCAGTGTTCGGAGCTGGTGGCGGCACCAGCTCCTACCGGGAGGCGGAAGACGCCGACCTCCTGGTCCTATGGGGCTCGAACGCGCGGGAAGCTCACCCGATCTTCTTCCACCATGTCCTGAAGGGCCTGCGCAACGGCGCCCGGATGTACGCGGTGGACCCGCGGCGGACTTCGTCCGCCCAGTGGGCGGACGCATGGCTGGGCATCCACGTCGGCTCTGACATCTCGCTGGCGAACGCGATCGGCAACGAGATCATCGCGGCCGGGCTTGTCAACGAGGCCTTCATCGACCGCGCCACGACCGGGTTCGACGCCTACGCCGAAGCCGTGCGGCAGTACCCGCTGGAGCGGGCCGAGCACGACAGCGGCGTGCCAGCCTCCCTGATCAGGCAGCTCGCGCACGACTACGCCCGCGCCGACCGGGCGCAGATCCTCTGGACGCTCGGCATCACCGAGCACCACAACGCCGCCGACAACGTGTTCGCGCTGATCAACCTCTCGCTGCTCACCGGGCACGTCGGCCGGTACGGTTCCGGCCTTGTCCCGCTGCGCGGGCAGAACAACGTGCAGGGCGGCGGCGACATGGGGGCCATCCCCAACAAGCTGACCGGGTTCCAGGACATCGAAACCGACATGGCGGCCCGCGCCAAGTTCGAGAAGGCGTACGGGGTCAAGCTGCCTCCCAAGCGGGGCATGCACCTGTCGCAGATGTGGGAGGCCATGGAGCACGGCGAGCTCACCGCCTGCTACATCGTCGGCGAGAACCCGGTGCGCTCCGAGGCCGAGACCAGCCGGACCCGCAAGCTGCTCGAAGGCCTGGAGCACCTCGTCGTGCAGGACATGTTCCTGACCGACACCGCGCTCGCGGCCGACATCGTGTTCCCGGCGACGGCCACGTGGTGCGAGGCAGAAGGCACGGTCACCAGCAGCGAGCGCCGCGTGCAGCGGGTCCGCAAGGCGCTCGAGCCGCCGCCAGGTGTCAGGGACGACATTGAGATCATCTGCGAGCTCGCCCGCCGCCTCGGCACGGACTGGGGCCACCCGACCGCCGAGGACCTGTGGAACGAGCTGCGCACCCTGTCGCCCATGCACGCGGGCATGAGCTACCAGCGCCTTGAGGAGCTCGGCGGCATCCAGTGGCCCTGCCCCTACGACGGTCACCCCGGCACCCTGTTCCTGCACGCCCGGCTGTGGGAGGAGGACCCGGCCAAGCGCGGCAACCCCGCGCCGTTCACGCCGGTGGAGCAGGAAGACCCGATCGACCAGCTATCCGCCGAGTTCCCGATCCGGCTGACCACCGGCCGCCGGCTGGACTCCTACAACACCGGCGTGCAGTCCGGGCAGTACGCGACGCCGATCCGGCGGCCCGAGACGCTCAACCTGTCGCCAGAGGACGCGGCCCGGCTTGGCTTCGCCGAAGGCGAGTCGGTGATCGTCTCCTCGCGCCGCGGGTCGCTGGTGGCGCCCGTCCATATCGACACCCAGCTGAGGGAAGGGCTCGCCTTCATGACCCTGCACTTCCCCGAGCAGGTCGAGACCAACGTGCTCACCCTGGACGTCTGGGACCCGAAGTCAGGCACCGCCGAGTTCAAGGCCACTGCCATCAGGATCGACAAGCTGGACACGAACGGCGGGGGCGCTCATGCCTCCCCAGAACGCACGCACGCGGAGGTGGGTAGGTAAGTGGACCTGCGGCTCGGGGCTGCGGTGCCCGCGACCGGCGAAGAGCGGGCAGCGATCGCGTCGGTACTGGGGCCGCCGGAGACCGGCTGGGAAGGCGGGCGGCGCCAGGCCGCCGACGGGCACGTCGCGTTCGGCGGCCACGCCGCCCGCGCCAGGCGGCACCTGCTGATTCCCGTGCTGCACGCGGTGCAGGAGCGGGTCGGCTGGATCAGCCCGGGAGCGCTCGACCACATCTGCGAGCGGCTGACCGTCCCGCCGGCCGAGGCGTACGGCGTCGCCTCGTTCTACGCCCTGTTCCGCACCACCCCCTCCCCTGGCGCGGTCGTCCACGTCTGCGACGACCTGGCCTGCCAGGTCGCCGGCGCGGAGGAACTGTGCGGGCAGATGACACGGCGGTTCGGCGCAGAAGGCGAGCGGTCCGCCTTCGACGGCACCGGCGTCACCTGGCAGCGCAGCCCCTGCCTTGGCCAGTGTGACCGCGGCTCGGCCGCGCTGATCCAGCGCGCGGGCGCGGACCCGGCGCGGGTCGGGCTGGCGCCCGCGGACCCGGACCAGATATGGCAGGCCCTGTCCCCCGGGACGCCTGCAAATCCCTCCCCGCTCGTACCACAGCTGGGAAACGGGTCATCCCGAACGCTGCGGCTGCTTCGCCGCGTCGGCCAGGTAGACCCGGCATCGCTCGGGTCGTACCGGGCGGCAGGCGGGTACGCGATGCTCCGCCGCGCGGTCGCCGTCGGCCCCCAGGGCGTGCTGCGCGAGATCAAGGACGCCAAGCTGCTCGGCCGCGGCGGCGCCGCGTTCCCGACCGCGACCAAGTGGGAGGGCGTGGCCGGCAACCCGGTCCGGCCGCATTACGTCGTCTGCAACGCCGACGAGTCAGAGCCAGGCACGTTCAAGGACCGGGTGCTGATGGAGGAAGACCCGTACGCCCTGGTCGAGGCCGTCACGATCATGGGGTACGCCTGCGGCGCCGAGCAGGGCTACATCTACATCCGCGGCGAGTACCCGCTGGCGGAAGCGCGGCTGCGGCACGCGGTCGGGCAGGCCCGCGCCCGCGGTCTCCTCGGCGCGGACGTGATGGGCGAGGGGTTCAGCTTCGACATCGACGTCAGGCGCGGTGCCGGGGCGTACATCGCGGGCGAGGAAACCGCGCTGATCAACTCGATCGAGGGCAAGCGCGCCGAGCCGCGCAACAAGCCGCCCTTCCCCGCCCAGGTAGGCCTGTTCGGCAAGCCGACCGCGATCAACAACGTGGAGACGCTGCTGTCGGTGCTGGAGATCCTGCGGATCGGCGGGCCCGCGTTCGCCTCGATCGGGACGGCGAACTGGACAGGAACCCGGCTGTTCTGCCTGTCCGGGTGCGTGGAGCGGCCAGGGCTTTACGAGCACGAGTTCGGGATCACGCTGCGGCAGGTGATCGACGCGGCGGGCGGCGTCCGCGGCGGGCGGCCGCTGCAGGCCGTGCTCCTGGGCGGGGCGGCGGGCTCGTTCGTCACCCCAGACGTGCTGGATACCCCGCTGACGTTCGAGGCGCTGCGCGCGATCGGGGCGACGCTGGGGTCCGGGGTGGTCCTCGTGCTCGACGACACGATCGACATCGCCGGCCTGCTGCGGCGGATCACCCAGTTCTTCCGCGACGAGTCGTGCGGGCAGTGCGTCCCGTGCCGGGTCGGGACCGTGCGCCTAGAGGAAGTGATGGCGCGGATGGCGCGGGGCGCGCCGTTCGGCTCGGCCGCGCAGGAGCGCGCCCTGCTGACAGACATCGTCTCGGTGACCAGGGACGCCTCAATCTGCGGTCTCGGCCAGACCGCGGTCTCCGCGGTAGAGTCGGCACTGCGCCTTGGCCTCATCGACAGCATGCCTTCATAGCGAGCGTGGGGAGCTGACATGACCGCGGTGTTCCTGGACACCCCCCGGCGGCTGGTGGACGTGACGATCGACGGGGAGACGGTGCGCGTCCCCGAGGGCGCCACGCTGCTCGACGCGTGCCGCCAGCAGGGCATCGACACGCCCACCCTGTGCTATCTGGAGAACCTCACCTCGGTGAACGTGTGCCGGGTGTGCGTGGTGGAGGTCGAAGGGTCGCGGACGCTCGTGCCGGCGTGCTCGCGCAAGGCCGAGCAGGGCATGACCGTGCACACCGACTCCGAACGCGTCCGCACCAGCCGCAAGATGGTCCTTGAGTTCCTGTCCTCCTCCGCCGACCTCTCGCTGGCCTCCCCCGACGTGCGCAGGTGGGTGTCGAACTACGGCGTGGATCCGGGCCGGTACGGCCCGCCCGCCGCCGATCACGCCGCGGGGGAACGGGACGCGACCCGCCCTGGCGAGCACCACGCGACCGACGGCGGCGCCGCCGGCACGGTCAGGCAGCCGGTCAAGTACGACAACGACAGCTACGTCCGCGACTATTCGCGCTGCATCCTCTGCTACAAGTGCGTGGAGGCGTGCGGGCCGGACGCGCAGAACACGTTCGCGATCGCGGTGGCCGGCCGCGGGTTCGACGCCCGCATCTCCACCGAGTTCGACGTGACCCTGCCCGACTCGGCCTGCGTGTACTGCGGCAACTGCATCGGCGTCTGCCCCACCGGGGCCCTGATGCCCGCCAGCGAGTACGTCATGCGCCAGGCCGGGACCTGGGATGAGTCCAGGCAGACCGTGACGACCACGATCTGCCCGTACTGCGGCGTCGGCTGCAACCTCGAGCTGCACGTCCAGGACAACCGGATCGTCAAGGTCACCTCACCGCTCGAGCACGACGTCGGCCACGGACACCTGTGCGTGAAAGGCCGGTTCGGCTTCGAGTTCGTGCAGCGCCGCGCCCG
>JASHPP010000370.1 GCA_030038035.1 Trebonia sp. | reverse complement strand
GTGCGGGTATTTTCCGTTCCCTCTGCGTGCACTTTCGGTCGATATTTGACTATTTGTACACACAGAGAGAATTCGGCGCCCGGATTTATCCCGATATATCCGGACAAGTTGCGCCGTTGTGTGTGTACTTATGGTCATTCTGGCAGAATGTACACACACAGCCGGGGCAGGCCGGACACGCTCACGGGGCCGGCAAGCGGAAGACCGGCTTCCGTGCGGAAGAATTCGCCACCAGGATCATTTCGCGTGGACATTTCCGGTATATCGGGACAGGGAAAGGGCTGGAATCTGTGCACGGTGAACACCAGTGGCCTTCCGTGACTGGTGATGCCGCGCCGGCGCCGGGTGCGCGCCCGCGGCCGCCGGGCACCCGGCGCAACCCGCCCGCGACGAGGCAGGACGGGCACCGGAACCACCGCACGTACCATGCGGAAGCCACGATCGCCCGCCCGAAGTCAGCTAACTTCCCGACGCGGCCATGACAGCGAGAACAATCACCATATGATCACTGGCGAGCTTCCCGCGATACCGGTGTCCGCCGGGGCACTGATCTTCGACCAGGTAGGACGGCTGCTGATCCTCAAGCCGACGTACAAGAGCGGCTGGACGGTACCCGGCGGCGTCATGGAGGCGGACGGGGAGACGCCGTGGGATGCGTGCCGGCGCGAGGTGCGTGAGGAGTGCGGCATCGAGGTGAGCACCGGCCGGCTGGCCTGCGTCGACTTCCGCCCTGGCCGTCCCGGCCACCCAGGCGGCATCCGGTTCCTGTTCGACTGCGGGCCTGCTGACGACGCGGCCCTGGCCGCGATCGCCGTGCAGCCCGAGGAGATCGCCGAGTACAGGCTCGCCCCGGTGGAGAGCGCGCTTGCCCTGCTCAGGCCCCCGATCCGGCGCCGCGTGCGCGCCGTATCGCGGTACCACGGGTTCGTCTACCTGGAGGACGGGCACCCGGTCCACGCGATCGGCTAGGCATGGCCGGTGGCCTCGGCCACGAGCAGCCGGTCCCCGGCCGCGACGACCGGGTCCTCGGCGATGCCGAGGGTGAACTCTCCGCCCCTGACCAGGCCGAGCACGAGGCCGGCCCGCTCGTTCCTGATCGCGCTCAGCCGCTTTCCGACCGCGGTGCCTGCCGCCTCGATTTCGGCGAGCGCGTCCCGGTTCCCGATGAGCTGGGAGATCATCTCACCGGCGTGCGGGGTCTCGAGGCTCGCGGCCAGCGTGCGGGAGAGCAGTTCGCTCGCCGACACCGTCTGCCGGACGCCGAGGTCACGCAGCGCCTCCCGGACCGACGGGGAGCTGACCAGCGCGGTCACGGTCAGCGAGGGGGCCTGCTTGCGCAGCAGCACCGCGCTGACCAGCACGTCCCCATCGCTTTTGCCGGTGATGAGGGCCTGCTCCGCGCCCGCCGGCCTGGCCCGCCTGATCGTGTCCTCCTCCGTCGGGTCGCCGCGGACGACGTGCACGCCGCCGCGGACAGCCGCCGGGTCGACGTCGGCGGCGAGCACCACGGGGATCCCCGCGCCCGCCAGTTCCTGCAGGATCGCGGGCACGGTCGCGTTCATCCCGACCACGAGACGGTACGTGCCCGCGGGGAACTGGGTGTGCATGGCGAGAACCCTCCGGACTCCGGCGGCCGCGGCCGCGCCCGACACGAGCGCGAACGCCGCCGCGAGCATCGGGATCGTGGTGAGCATGACGAGCGAGGCGATCAGCCGCCCGATCGGGTTGTGCGGCGTGATGTCACCGTAGCCGACGGTCGTCGCCGTCGTGACGGCCCAGTACAAGGAGGTCGTGAACGGCAGGCTTTCGGCCAGCGAGAACAGCCCGGCGCCCAGCACGACGACCGCGACGGCGGCACCGAGCAGGTTCGCCACGTGCCGCCGGTGCGGCACCCCGAAGACCCGCAGCAGGATCGTGATCACGGCCATCTATCGTGCCGCAACCTCGCCGCGTCGGCGACCCCTTGGCGGGCACTGGCCGGCGGTCAGCCGGGCAGGACCAGCGCCGCCGCGGCGATGACCGCCGCGGCGGCCAGCACGCGCAGCAGCGTGGCCCCGGCACCGGGGCCGGCGGCGGGCAGGTAGGCGGCGCCCGCGCCGAGCGCGAGCAGGCAGGCGCCCGCGGTCAGCACCTTGGCCTGACGGCGCAGCAGCCCGGCGGCCGGGGCGCCCGACTCGGCGATGTGCACGGCGAGCAGGTAGCCGACCAGCCCCGCGCCGAGCGCCGCGGTGTACCCCGGCCTGGCCGGGTGCTGCACTTCGAGCCAGAGCAGCACCGCCACGGCGACCTCCTCCCATGGCAGCAGCCGCAGCACGGCGAGGAACTGCAGCGAGGCGCGGACCGGAGCGGGCAGGAAGTAGTTGTCCTCCGGCAGTGGCACCTCCGACAGCGCCAGCCGCAGCGCGCCCATGGTGACCGCCGCGATCGCCACCGTGAGCGTGAACTCGGCAAGGCCGCTGTGCAGCAGCGGGGTCGCCGTCCACGCGACGCAGGCCGCGCCGAGCAAGATGGCGGCGAGCCGCGGCGCCGCCACCGCGCTGAGGGCGCCGGCGGCACCCGCGGCACCCGCGGCACTGGCGGCCGGCCGGGCAGGCTCCGGGGCCGGCGCGCTGTCCTGAGCCACTGGCGCGCTCACCGGCGCACCACCAGGGCCCGCCGCGTGTACGGGGCGAGCGGCAGGTCGAGCGGCACGACGCCGTCCCAGCGCACGACCGGGATGCCAAGCTCGCGCAGCGAGAACCTGATCGCCTGCTGCTCCATGCGCCAGATCCGCCGCGCGATCACGTCCGCGTAGGCGTACTTCGTCGGCGGCTCGGTGGTCAGCACGTCCACGACGATCAGCGCGAAGCCGCGCTCCCGCATGTCACGCAGCGCCTCGACGAACCGCTGGTCGAGCAGCGGGCTGAACGCCACCACCAGCGCCCCCGGTGGCAGCGCCGCGCGCGGGAGCCTGCTGAATACCGACCCGCGCGCCCACCCCGCGTCGGCGGAGAGCATCGCGTCGATGATCTTGTACACCTGCCGGCGTCCCAGCGAGGGGGCCAGCCACTGCGCGCCGCCCCACTGGTAGGTGATCACGCCCACCCGGTCCCGCGCGTCCAGGTAGGCGCGCGCCGCGCCGGCCGCGGCGCGCAGCCCCAGGTCAAGCGCGGACGCGCCCGGCTCGCCCACGTCGGAGGTCGCGTCCACGAGCAGCACGACGTCCTGCGAGCGCTCGGCGGCGAAGGTGTTCACCTGCAGGCGGCCAAGGCGCGTGGAGGCCGGCCAGTTGATCTGGCGCTGCCGGTCACCGGGGACGTACTCGCGGACGCCGGTGAATTCGGTCCCCTCGCCGGGCACCCGGCCGGAGTGCTCGCCGAGCCGGTTCGGCAGCCGGCTCAGCACGACCTTCGTGCGCTGGACGGCCGGCTGCGGGTAGCAGTCCACGGTCGGCAGCCTGACCGTGACGCGGCCTTCGGTCAGCCGCCAGCGGTCGTGCAGCACCAGGGCGACGGTGCCGAGCTGGCGCTTGCCCCAGCGCGGCACGGTGAACGTGAACCTGGCGGTCGCGCCGCTGGCGGCGGTGGCGCTGGCGGGCTCGATGCCGCGTCCGGCCTGCAGTGCCCAGCGGGCGTCGTGCTCGTCGTCGTCGACGGCCACGTCTACCGCCGCTAGCTCCCCCTCGTACAGCCGGGTCGCCGTGAGCCCCACCCGCACGCCGACCCGCTGCGGCTGTGGCGGGCGGCCCGCGCCGAGCAGCAGCAGCGCCGGCGCCGCGACGCCGGCCAGTTCCGGGCGC
>JASHPP010000038.1 GCA_030038035.1 Trebonia sp. | reverse complement strand
GCGGCAGGGATGGTCGCGTCGGGGTGAATGGTGATCGCCGGCGCGGTCATCAGCGCGCCGGCGGTCAGGCCCGTGTGCTGTTGCGTCTTGCGGAGATGCCAGCGCTGGCCGGCCTCGACGCCGATCCGGGACTCCCGCGCGGCCTTGTCCTCCGCCGCGATCAGGTCGGTCTCGGATACCACGCCCGCCACGTGCCGGCCCATCGTCAGCACCGGCATTCCGCTGATCTTGTTCACGGTCAGCAGCCGGTCGATCTCCTTGTACGGGGTGATCCGGTCCACGGTCACCACCGAGGTCGTCATCACGTCCCTGACCCGGCAGGTCCACCGATGATGCCGCGGCCCGTGATCGCGGTGCGCCGGATGCGGGCTGGGCCGGGCGGCCTCATGCAGCGCGTGCTCGTTCAGGTGCTCTTCCACCGTGTCCATTGCCCGGGTCACGTCCGCGCGGGTGGCCCTGCCGTGCAGGGACTCGTAGTACGCGGCGCCAAGGTGACGGAGCATGGCATCGAGGTAGATGTCTTTGCGGGCCATCGTGCTCACTTCCTTGCTTTAGGCCCGGTGACCCTGCTACCTCCGGTCGGCGCTTGGGGCGTCGGCCGGAGGTCACGGGGTTGTGGCTGGTTGTCGTGGGTTGCGCCGCTGCCCGGTCATGAGACCGTGACGGTGGCCTTGTCGGTGACCGGGCCGGTCGCGGCCGGGGCGGTGCGGCGGCCGGTGGCCAGGGCGAAGACGGAGCCGATCAGGGTCAGGCCGCCGAGGCCGAAGGCGATCAGGGAGGCGATGTACATGATCTGGGAGACCTTCCACCAGCCGTAGGCGTTCAGCAGCATGGACCGCAGCGTGGTGCCCTTGAAGACGGTCGCGACCTGGTTGGCCAGCGTGGTGTTGTTCGGCTGGGCCATCGCCTCGGTGGACAGCTGGGAGTAGGTCTTGCCGGCGCCGATCTCGGTGAGGTGCACGGCGATGAAGTGGTCGGCGTAGGCCTCGGCCTGCTGGCCGGTGAGCAGCTGCTGCCCGGCGTACTGGGAGACCGACGGGATCATCGACGGGGTGATCTCGGTGCCCGCCTTGGGGTGCGCGAACGCCGATGCCGCCGGGAACGTGATCTGCTGGGCGGCCAGCTGGGACTGCACGGTGTTGTGGATGTAGGCCGACCCCCACACCAGCAGCCCGGCCACGGCCAGCAGGGCCACGCCGAGGGAAACCCCCACCCAGCCAAGAAGCTTGTCGAAAGTTGTGCGGCGCATTGTCTTTACTCCTATCTGGCGGCCGGGGCCGGTTGCGGTCCTGGCCTCTTGCCTGCCTGACAATTGCGATTTTTGCGTCCGCACCCCGGCGGCGGTCACGGCTAACTGGCCCAAGTCCGCGGGACCTTTGTCCTTGCTCCGCATTTCACCTGATGCGAGTGATCCGGGCCGTCTCGCGGTGTCTTACGGTGCCGCCGATGGTTCCCACAGAAGGAGGACTCGATGAACGAGCACGCAGTTCGGACGCCGGCGATACCCGATGTCCTCTCCGACCCGATCCGCAACCACGGCTCCGCGTTCAGCCTGGACGAGCGCGAGGAACTCGGCCTTACCGGGCGGCTGCCGTCCGCGGTGCTGTCCCTGGAGGAGCAGGCGCGGCGCGCCTACCAGCAGCTGCAGGTCCAGGGCAGCGACCTGGCGAAGAACATATTCATGGAGCAGCTGCACGACCGCAACGAGGTGCTGTACTTCAAGGTGCTCCTTGACCACCTCGCCGAGCTGCTGCCGATTGTCTACGACCCGGTGGTGGGGGACGCCATCGAGCACTACTCCCACGAATACCGCCGTCCGCGGGGCATTTACCTGTCGATCGACCGGCCAGAGGAGATTGAATCGGCGTTCCGCACGCTCGGCCTTGAGTCCGGCGACGTGGACCTGATCGTCTGCAGCGACGCCGAGGAGATCCTGGGCATCGGCGACTGGGGAGTGGGCGGCATCCAGATCTCGGTCGGCAAGCTGGCCGTCTACACCGCGGCGGCGGGCATCGACCCCCGGCGGGTGATTCCCGTGTCGCTCGACGTCGGCACCGACAACGAAGCACTGCTCAACGACCCGCTGTACCTGGGCAACCGGCACGCCCGGGTCCGCGGCGCCGCCTACGACACGTTCATCGAGCGGTACCTGCAGGTGGCGTCGTCGCTGTTCCCCGACGCGCTGCTGCACTTCGAGGACTTCGGCGCAGGGAACGCGCGGCGGATCCTGCTGGCCTACCAGGACAAGTACCGGATCTTCAACGACGACGTGCAGGGCACCGGGGCCATCGTGTTGGCCGGGCTGTTCAACGCGCTGCGTGTCACCGGCACCCGGTGGCGGGACCAGCGCGTCGTCGTCTTCGGCGGCGGCACCGCCGGGATCGGCATCGCCGACCAGATCCGCGACCAGATGGTCCGCGACGGGCTGACCGAGCGGCAGGCGATCAGCCAGATCTGGATCGTGGACCTGCCTGGCCTGCTCACCGACGATATGAGCGAGGGCATGGTTGACTACCAGCGTCCCTACGCCCGCAAGGCCGCCGAGGCCAAGGGCTGGGAGAAGACGCCGGTGCCCGTGGACCCGTCGGCCGCCACGCGCTGGCCGCAGATGGCCGCGCTGCGGCAGGAGCGGGCCGCCGCGGGCATCGTCACCCTGCAGACCGTGGTCGAGCACGTCAAGCCCACCGTGCTGATCGGCACGTCGACGTCGCACGGCGCGTTCACCCAGCAGATCGTCGAGACGATGTGCGCGGAGGTGGCGCGGCCGGTCATCTTCCCGATCTCCAACCCCACGTCCAAGATCGAGGCCGTCCCCGTCGACATCATCGCCTGGTCCAAGGGCAAGGCCCTGGTGACCACCGGCCTGCCCTGGGATCCGGTGGTCTACAACGGCGTCACTTACTACCTCGGGCAGGCCAACAACGCGCTGGTGTACCCGGGAGTCGGCCTTGGCACCGTCGTGTCAGGCGCGTCCCACGTGACCGACGGCATGCTGCTGGCGGCGGCCGAGGCCGTAGCCGGCCAGGTCGACGTGGCGACGCCGGGCGCCTCACTGCTGCCGACGGTGCCGAACCTGCGCGCTTCCTCCGCGACCGCCGCGATTGCCGTGGCCAGGGCTGCTGCCGCCGACGGCGTCGCCGCCAGGAAGCCCGACGACGTCGTCCAGGCCGTGCAGGACGCCATGTGGCAGCCGGTCTATGCCAGCGTCAACGGGGCTATGTGATGGCCACGGGATCCCCTGGCGACGGCCCGCAACCGCCCCCGCGGATCCTGGACCTGCCGGTCGGGCTGACCGCCACGGGGCCCCGGCAGGAGACCGACTCGATGGGCGCCATCGAGGTCCCGGCCGGCAAGTACTGGGGCGCGCAGACGCAGCGGTCGCTCATCCACTTCTCGATCGGCGACGACCGGATGCCCAAGGCGGTCTACCACGCCTACGGGTACGTGAAGAAGGCCGCCGCGATCGTCAACGGCCGGGCCGGCCGGCTGGCGGCGTGGAAGGCGGCGCTGATCGGGCGGGTCGCCGACGAGGTGATCGCCGGCCAGCTCGACGAGCACTTCCCGCTCTACGTGTGGCAGACGGGGTCAGGCACCCAGTCGAACATGAACGTCAACGAGGTGATCAGCAACCGGGCCATCCAGCTGGCCGGAGGAGCGCTTGGCAGCAAGACCCCGGTCCACCCCAACGACGACGTCAACATGGGGCAGTCGTCCAACGACACGTTCCCCACCGCCATGCACATCGCCGCGGTCCGGGCGATCCACGAGCGGCTGCTGCCGAGCGTCCAGGCGCTGCAGCGCGCCATCGACGCCAAGGCACACCAGTGGCGGGACGTGGTCAAGATCGGCCGCACCCACCTGGAGGACGCGGTGCCGCTGACCGTCGGGCAGGAGTGGTCCGGGTATGCCCACCAGCTCGCCCAGGCCATCGACCGGGTCACCGCCTCCGCCGCGGGCCTGTATGAGCTGGCGGCGGGGGGCACGGCGGTCGGCACCGGGCTGAACGCACCGGAAGGGTTCGGCGAGCAGATCGCCGCCGAGATCGCCGCCGAGACCGGGTACCCGTTCGTCACCGCGGCGAACAAGTTCTCCGCCCAGGGCGGCCTGGACGCCATGACCGCCGCGTCGGCCGGCCTGCGCGCCCTGGCCGTGCCGCTGATGAAGATCGCCAACGACATCCGGTGGCTGGCGTCCGGCCCCCGGTGCGGGCTGTCCGAGCTGATCCTGCCCGCCAACGAGCCGGGCAGCTCGATCATGCCGGGCAAGGTCAACCCGACCCAGTGCGAGGCCATGGTCATGGTCTGCATCCAGGTCCTCGCCGACGACAGCGCCGTCGCCTTCGCGGGGACGCAGGGCAACTTCGAGCTCAACGCGATGCGCCCGGTGATCATCGCCAACTTCCTGCACTCGGCGACCATCCTGGCCGACGCGTGCACAAAGCTGCGCGAGTACTGCATCGAGGGCGCCGAACTGCATCGCGACCAGATCGACGCCTACGTCGACCGGTCGCTCATGCTCGTCACCGCCCTGTCTCCGGTGATCGGCTACGACAAGGCCTCGGCGATCGCGCACAAGGCCAACGACGACGGCACGACGCTGCGCGAGGCGGCCATGTCATCCGGTTACATCAGCGCCGAGGAGTTCGACCGCATCGTCGTGCCCCGCGAGATGGTGGGTCAGCCGCAATGAAGTAGATGAAGTAAATGAAGTAAAAGAGGTACATGACTGAAGCCCGCCAGGGCCGGCCGGAGCGGCAGCCGGCGACGGCGGCCCAGCCGGCATCCGCCGGCCGTTTCGGGCCGGCCCTCGCCGTCCTGCTTGCCGCGTGCGCCGGCTCGGCGGACACGCTCGCGTTCTTCGGGCTGGGCAGGGCATTCGCCGGCAACATCACGGGCAACCTGGTCACGGCCGGCTACGGAATCGCCACCGGCGACGGCGCGCTGATCAAGCCCACGGTCACGGCGGTCGCCGCGTGCATCGCCGGCGAGGTCACCTGGGCCTGGCTGCTGCGCCGGCCGGGTGCCGCGAACTGGCTGCTGTTCGTGCAGCTCGCACTGTTCGCGCTGGTCCTGGCCGGCTGGCTGGCGGCCGGGTCGCACCCGGCCGGCGACGCCGCGCTCGTGCTGCTGGCGCTGGTGGCGGTGGCACTCGGCGGGCAGAGCATCTGGGCGCTGCGCATCCACCAGACGACCACGTACTTCACGGGGATGCTGACGAAGTCGGTCAGCGCCGCGGCCGCCGGCTCGCCAGCCAGCCTGGTTACCAGCGCCCGCCAGCTAGCCAGCCTGCTCGCCGGGGCCATCATCGAGGGCGTGCTGCTGCACTGGCTGCGCCCGGCGGCGCCCGTCGTCCCCTTGGTGCTGCTGTCCGCGACGGCGGCGGTACACCTGCACGGAAGGAAGGCCGATGCCGCCGCGACCCCACCCGACTAAGGCGCAGACGCTCGCGGCCATCAGGGAGAGCATCGTCCTGGCCGTCTCCTGCATGCTCGCGTACTGGCTTGTCACGACCCTCGTGCCCCGCGTGCACGCGGCGTCGCAGGCCGCCAATCTCATCGGCGGGCTGTGGGCGGTGATCGCCACGATCGCCGTGCTGCGGGAGAGCTATCGGCAGAGCGTCACCGCCGCGGTGTCGCGCACGTCGGCCACCCTGCTGAGCTTCGCGCTCTGCCTCGTCTACCTGCTCTTCCTGCCCTTCCACCTGTGGGCGCTCGCGGTCCTGATCGGCGCCAGCGCCCTGGCGGCCGCCCTGATCGGCAGGCCAGGCGACGCGATCGCCGCGGCGATCGCGACGTCGGTCGTCATGGTCAGCGCCGCCATCACCCCGCAGCACGCCTGGCAGGCCCCCATCGTGCGCCTCGCCGACACCGTGGTCGGCGTCGCGGTCGGCATCCTGGCCGCGTGGGTGGACATGCGCCTCATCCGCCGCTGGCTCCCCGCACCGCACTTACCCGCCCCGCTCCCGATCGCGTTCGGGGACCGCTCCAGGCTGGTACGGGTCCCACCGCGCAAATCATCCGAATGGGCACGACCCGCGCCGCTCCCGCCACGCGCCCGGGCGCGCTACGCGGGCCTCAGATGACGAACTCCTCGCCTGTCTCCGGCGCGAACAGGCTCTCGGTCGCGGGAACCTGGCCGATCAGGTGCTGCTCGGCCGCGTAGCGGGCGAACGTCGCGAGCACGCCGCGGTTGGCCTCGATCCCGTAGGCCCAGTAGTCGGCGCCCATCATGGCCACGGTCCGCTCGTATTCCTCGCGCGCGAACGGCAGCGACACGGCCAGCGCCGCCGTCCGGGCCAGGTCGCCGTAGGCGAGTCCCCTGGCCGCCGTGAACGACTTCAGCAGCTCCCGGGCCAGCCAGCGGTTCGCCTCGTACACCCGCCGGCGGATCACGATCACGTGCATGATCGGGAAGATCCCGGTGGCGGCGAAGTAGCGTTCCTCCTCGGCGCGCGTGTCGGCGAAGAGCCGGCGGACGCTGCCGGTCCCGAACGACTCCGGCGCCCGCGGCGAGTACACCGCGTCAAGCTCACCGGCCGCGAGCATCGCCGACAGCGTCCGCCCGGCGGGGATCGGCGCGATGTCGATCTCGGGGGGCAGCGCGATCGCGACCTTCTCGTGCCGGCCGGGGGAGTTCAGCCCGCCGGTCCGGTACCTGACAGAGGCGACCGGCACGCCGTAGTGCTCGGCCAGGATGCCCCGGATCCACACGTTGGCGGTGAGCTGGTACTCGGCGACCCCCACGGTGGCGCCGGCGAGCGCCCGGGCCGCGGCCGCGGGATCGGCGCCGGCGCGGCCCGCCATCCGGTCGCCGTTCACGTACACGCTGGTGTGCCGGAACATCCGGGACGGGAACACAGGGATGGCCACGAACGGCCCGTCCGCCTCGTGGGTGATCAGGTACGTGGCCAGCGACATCTCGCTGACGTCGAACTCGCCGTGCTGAACCATCCGGAAGAAGATCTCCTCGGGGTCCAGCTGGATGTAGCGCAGGTCGGTCCCGGCCACGGCGATCCGTCCGTCGGCGAGGCCGCGGGTGCGGTCGTAGGGCCCGCAGGCCAGCGTGATCGGCAGTGGTGCCATGGCAGGCCTTTCAGTGGTCCGGCTTCGCGGGGGTTCCCGCTAGCGCCGCCGCCAGCACCTCGGCCAGGTGGCGGCCGGTCACCCCGGCGAGCTGGTCGAGCTGGGTGCGGCAGGAGAATCCGTCGGCGAGCACGACGGCACCGGGGTCGGCGGCCCCGGCCGCGCGCACCGCGGGCAGCAGCGCGGTCTCGGCCACCGCCACCGAGACGTCGTAATGCCCGCGCTCGACCCCGAAGTTCCCGGCCAGCCCGCAGCAGCCGCCGACCGCCGAGATGTCGGCGCCCGCGGCGGCGAGCAGCGCCGCGTCCGCGTCCCAGCCGAGCACCGCCCGGTGGTGGCAGTGCGGCTGGGCGACCCCGCGGACGCCGGACAGGTCGGGGGCTGACCAGCCGTCGGTGCCGCGCAGCAGCTCGGCGAGCGTCCTGACCGCGCCGCGCAGCGCCGCGGCACGGGGGTCGGCGGGCAGGAGCTCGGCGATGTCGCCGCGCAGCACCGCCGTACAGGACGGCTCGAGGCCGACGACGGGGATGCCCGCGGCCAGGGCGGGGCCGAGCTCGCGCAGCGCGCGCCGCAGCTGCCGCCGTGCCCCGTCGAGCTGGCCCGTCGATATCCAGGTCAGGCCGCAGCACACGGGCCGGGCGGTGATGCGGACGGAGTACCCGGCGGCTTCGAGCACCCGTACCGCCGCCTGCCCGACGCCGGGGGTGAACGCGTCGGTGAACGTGTCCACCCACAGCAGCACCGGCCGCCCGTCAACGGCCCGGTGACGGCGCCGGGCAAACCAGCGGCGGAAGCTCTCCGGCGCGAACCGCGGCAGCGGACGCCGCTGGTCGATGCCGCCGAGCCGCTTGGCCGCCGCCGCCACCGGGCCGGCCCGCAGCACGGCGTTGGCCAGCCGGGGGTCAAGCGACGCGACCCGGGCCCAGCGCGGCAGCCAGCCCAGCGAGTAGTGCGCGGCCGGGCGGAGCCGGCGCCGGTACCGCTGGTACAGCGCCTCGGCCTTGTACGCCGCCATGTCGACCCCGGCCGGGCAGTCGGCCGAACACCCCTTGCACGACAGGCACAGGTCGAGGGCCTTCGCGATCGACGCCGACCCCCAGCCGGCGACAAGCGACCCGTTGGCCAGCTCCTGCAGCACCCGGGCGCGCCCGCGGGTGGAATCCTTCTCGTCCCGCGTGGCGAGGAAGGATGGGCACATCACGCCCCCGGCCGCGGTGGTGTCGGCGCGGCACTTGCCCACCCCGACGCAGCGGTGCACGGCGACCGAAAAGTCGCCGCCGTCATGCGGGTAGGCGAAGCCCAGCCGGCGCCGCACCGGCGCGGCGGCGGGCAGGCGCAGGTCGGCGTCCAGGCGGGCCGGGGAGACGATGACGCCAGCGTTGAGCACGCCGTCGGGATCGAAGGCCCGCTTCAGCACGCCGAACGTGTCGAGCGCG
Source organism: Trebonia sp. (assembly GCA_030038035.1). The sequence continues at coordinate 2,476 of JASHPP010000038.1, read as the reverse complement.
GCGGGGGAGTACATGTACCGCAGCAGCTCGCCGCGTGCCCGCCCGTCGCCGTGCTCGCCGGAGGCCGAGCCGCCGTGTGCGGCGGCCAGCTTGGCCGCGTCCTGCGTGAACTCCCGCAGCACCCCCGGCCGCGACCGCAGCGGGAAGTCGATGCGCACGTGCACGCAGCCGTCGCCGAAGTGCCCGTACATCAACCCGTCGAGGCCGTGGGAGGCCAGCAGCGCCCGCAGTTCCCGCAGGTAGTCCGGGAGCCTGCCGGGCGGGACGGCCGAGTCCTCCCAGCCTGGCCAGGCGGGGGCCCCGGCCGGGGTGCGCCCGCCCAGCCCCGCGCCGTCCTCCCTGATCCGCCACAGCGCCGCGGCCCGTCCGCCCGACACAACGGCGCTGTCCAGGCAGGTCACGCCCGCCGCCAGCTTCGTGGCCGAGTCTTCGGCCTCGGCCAGCGTCACCCCCGCGGTCTCGATGAACAGCCAGCCGCCGCCGCGCGGCAGGTCCGGCACCGCCGCGGCGCCGCCGCGGCGGTGCCGGACCACGTCGACCAGCCGCGAATCGAGCCCCTCAAGCGCGACCGGCGAGTAGGCCAGCGCTGCGGGCACCGCCTCGGCCGCCTCGGCCATGCCGGCGTACCCGAGTACGGCCATCGCGGTCGCCGGGGGAGCGGCCACCAGCCGGACCGTGGCCCGCAGGGTCAGCGCCAGCGTGCCCTCGGTGCCGACGAGGAACTTCGCGACGTCCAGCCCGTTCTCCGGCAACAGGTGCTCGAGCGAATAGCCAGACACCTGCCGCGGGAACCGCCCGAATTCGGTCCGCACCATGCCAAGCCGCTCGCCGATCACCGTGCGCAGGACCGCAAGAAGTCCGGCGTCCGGGCCGGCGTCAGGCACCCCGTCACGCCCGTGCCGGCGTGCGGTGAACCGCACGCCCGCCCCCGTGACCACGTCCAGGTCGATGACGTTGTCGGCGGTGCGCCCGTAGCGCAGTGCCCGCGCGCCGCAGGCGTTGTTGCCGATCGCGCCGCCGATGGTCGCGCGCGAGTGGGTCGACGGGTCCGGCCCGAACCGCAGCCCCCAGGGCGCCGCCGCCGCGGTGACGTCGTCGAGCACTGCGCCCGGTTCCGCCACCGCGGTGCGGGCCTCCGGATCGACGCCGATGACCCGGTTGAGGTGCCTGGACAGGTCGAGGACCACCCCGGTGCTCAGCGCGTTTCCCGCGATCGAGGTGCCGCCGCCGCGCGGCGCGAGCGGCACGCCAAGCGACCGGCAGGTGGCGAGCGCGGCCACGATCTCGTCCGTGTGCCTGGGGAAGGCGACGACGGCGGGCACGACCCGGTAGTTGGACGCGTCCGAGGAGTATTCGGCCCGGCGCCGGGTGACCGTGTCGACCTCGGCGAGGCCGGCCCGCCGGAGCGCCTCGGCCAGCACCGGCGGCGGGACGGTCACCTGCGCATCCACCACCCGGGCAAGACTAGCCCGCCGCCGCCACCGCCAGCGCTGCCCCGCCCGCCGTTACCTCCGGCGGGCACGCCGCGGCCCCTGCCGCCAGCAGGGTCCGGCCGGCAATCCCCAGACATCTGCGTCCGCCCGCCACATGCCCGCGAGCGGACGTGATCGTGCTGGTAATGCGCATCTGAGTCATCCCCCGTTGAGTAAGCCGCTGCGTTAGCCCCGGCCGGCGACCACGCACAACCCGCCGTGAGCGCGAACGCGGCTGCGGCGGACCCCCGTAAGTCGCAGTGACGGGCCAGCTCGGCTGGCCTCCCTTGCGGACATCGGGCGCCGCCGCCACGGGCCGAGGTCCGCGGCGGCGAGCTGGTCAGGCGTCAGCTCGCGCAACAGCGTCCGCATGTGCAGCGGGTGGCCGTTCGTGTGCTGCCGCAGCCGCTCGGCGTCCGCCGCGGTGAGCGGCATGCCGGCCCGCCTCGCGAGCTCGGCGATCGCCCTCGATCCAGACGAGCCGGGCGACTCCTTCCAGCACGGACGTCGCCGACGCGCTGACCAGCGCCAGCTCTTCGAGCCGGCCTGCGAAGACTTGATCACGAACAAGCTGAGCGTGCACGGCAAGTCACCTAGCGTCAAGTGCTAGCATCGGCGCCGGTCGCCGCCCGGGCGCTCGCGCGGGTCCCGCCGGAGAGTCGCCACCGTTCGTTCGGATCAATGATTTAAATTTTCCCGAACGAACCGTGGCGCCTGCCCAGCGTCCGCCCGGACCGAACGAAACGAGGCCAACGGAGGCCGATGATGACCAGCCGCGCCGCGGATGTGCTGCCCCGCCGGGTGCTCGTGGTGGACGACTCGCTGCTGCGCCCGGACACCGCGCACGGCCGCGCGGCGAACGCCCTGGTCGAGGAGTTCGCCAGGCGGGGCGTCGACGTCACCACGTCGTTCTCGTTCGAGGACGGCGCCGCGGTCGTGACCTCGGACGCTAGCCTCGGCGCGGCGCTCGTGGACTGGGACCTCGACGCCGGCGACCCGGCGTC
>JASHPP010000369.1 GCA_030038035.1 Trebonia sp. | reverse complement strand
CGAGCGGCGGGTCCGGGCCGGGGACAAGGACACGGTGCTGCTCGGCGCGACCGGGACGGGCAAGACGGCAACGGTCGCGTGGATCACCGAGCGGCTGCAGCGCCCGGTCCTCGTCATGCTGCCGAACAAGACGCTCGCCGCCCAGTTCGCCAACGAGCTGCGCGAGATGCTGCCGGGCAACGCGGTGGAGTACTTCGTCTCCTATTACGACTACTACCAGCCGGAAGCCTACGTCCCGCAGACCGACACCTACATCGAGAAAGACTCCTCAATCAACGACGAGGTTGAGCGGCTGCGGCACTCGGCGACGAACTCGCTGCTTACCCGGCGGGACACGATCGTGGTGGCGTCCGTGTCCTGCATCTACGGCCTGGGCACCCCGCAGGAGTACGTGGACCGGATGCTCACGCTGCGGATCGGCGACACCGTGGACAGGGACGGCCTGCTCAGGCAGCTGGTCGGCATGCAGTACAACCGCAACGACCTGTCGTTCACCAGGGGCACCTTCCGGGTGCGCGGCGACACGATCGAGATCATCCCGCAGTACGAGGAGCTCGCCGTCCGGATCGAGATGTTCGGCGACGAGATCGAGCGGCTGTCCACCCTGCACCCGCTGACCGGCGAGGTGATCAGCGAGGACGACGAGCTGTACGTCTTCCCCGCCTCGCACTACGTGGCGGGCGAGCAGCGGATGGAGCGCGCCATCGCCGGCATCGAGGCCGAGCTGGCCGAGCGGCTCGCGGAGCTGGAACGGGGCGGCAAGCTGCTCGAGGCGCAGCGGCTGCGCATGCGCACCACGTACGACATCGAGATGATGCGGCAGGTGGGCAGCTGCTCCGGCATCGAGAACTACTCGCGGCACATCGACGGCCGCGAGGCGGGCAGCCCGCCGAACACGCTGCTCGACTACTTCCCCGAGGACTTCCTGCTGGTAATCGACGAGTCGCACGTCACGGTGCCGCAGATCGGCGCCATGTACGAAGGCGACGTGTCCCGCAAGCGGGTGCTGGTCGAGCACGGTTTCCGGCTGCCGAGCGCGATCGACAACAGGCCGTTGACGTGGGACGAGTTCTGCGACCGGATCGGCCAGACCCTCTACCTGTCGGCCACGCCCGGTCCGTATGAGCTGCGGCGCGTGAGCGGCGACGTGGTTGAGCAGGTGATCAGGCCGACAGGGCTGGTCGACCCGCAGGTGATCATCAAGCCGACCAGGGGGCAGATCGACGACCTGCTCGAGGAGATCAGGCAGCGGGCCGAGCGCGACGAGCGCGTGCTCGTCACCACGCTGACCAAGAAGATGGCCGAGGACCTCACCGACTACCTGCTCGAGAGCGGCGTCCGCGCCCGGTACCTGCACAGCGAGGTGGACACGCTGCGCCGGGTGGAGCTGCTGCGCGAGTTGCGGCTCGGCGACTACGACGTGCTCGTGGGCATCAACCTGCTCCGCGAGGGCCTCGACCTGCCCGAGGTGTCGCTGGTCGCGATCCTGGACGCGGACAAGGAAGGCTTCCTGCGCTCGGGCACCTCGCTCATCCAGACGATCGGCCGGGCGGCGCGCAACGTCTCAGGCGAGGTGCACATGTACGCGGACAAGGTCACGCCGTCCATGCGGCTGGCGATCGACGAGACCAACCGGCGCCGCGACAAGCAGATCGCCTACAACGCCGCCAACGGCGTGGACCCGCAGCCGCTGCGCAAGCGCATCGCCGACATCCTCGACCAGATCATCCGCGAGGACGCCGACACCGAGCAGCTCATCGGCGGCGGCGGACGCCAGCAGTCTCGCGGCAAGTCACCGGTTCCCGGGCTGTCGTCCCGGGCGCGCGCGGCGGCACGCGGCGCGGGCGCGCTGGCCGGCGCCGACCAGGCTGGGAGCGCCGGCGGGGCGCGCGGGGACCTGGTCGCCCTCATTCAGGAGCTGACCGAGCAGATGCACGCGGCCGCCGCGGAGCTGCAATTCGAGGTCGCGGCCCGGCTGCGGGACGAGATCAAGGAGCTCAAGCACGAACTCCGCGGCATGCACGCGGCCGGCGTATAGCCGCGGGTTGTGGCGAGTCAGCGGGGTGTGCCCGCACCGGTAGAGTGCAGCAGGGAGCGAGACACTCCGGGTGCGGGGACGGCGGCCCGACATGCCCGACATGAGTGTGCTCCCGGAAAGGGCACTTCCGGGAGGTTAGCCATGCCGTGGGTGGTGCGCGATGCGGTGCGCGATATCAACCGCACGGTCGGCAGGCGCTGGCAGGCCATTGATCCCCTGCTGCCCGACCCCGCGTCGCTGCCCACCGGATGCGGGGCGCCGCTCGTCCTCAGCGGCGACCACGGCCGCCCTGCGGGGCTGGGCGTGTGCGTCCACCAGCGCATCCCGGCGGACTCGCTGAACCAGACCTGGGGCGCGGCCGACCGGTTCACGCTGGTCCCCCGGCTGGCGGGACAGGACGTCGCGGCGCCCACCGACCTGCTGCTGTCGCAATGGCGCGATCACCTGGCCGCCGCCGGCGCCGTCCGCGGCCTGGACACGTCGGCGACCGTCGTCTGGCCGAGCCTTGACATCACCGGCATCAGGGCGCTGCTGCGGCACGGGCTGCAGCCGCTGACGGTCGTCGCGGCCCGGGTGCGGCCGCACGACACCAACGGACCCCGGCCGCGGTCCGCACCGCGCGGCGCGCACGGCGTGACGATCCGGCTGGCCGGGCCAGCCGACGAGGAGCAGGTTGTCGACCTCGAGCTGCGGTTGATCAGGTACGACATGCACTTCGGCGGCCCGGTGTGGCGGGCAGCGACTCCCGGGCTGGTGCGCGAGGAGATCCGCGTGAGCCTCGCCAGGCCGCAGACCTGGACGTGGCTCGCCGAACGCGCCGGGCGCGCCGTTGGCCTCCTGGTAGGCCAGCCACCCCATGAGGCCGGCTGGATCGCGGGGATGACGTGCCTGTCCCCCGCGGCGTACCTGCAGACGATGTTCGTGGACCAGCAGGAGCGCGGCACGGGAATCGGCGCGGCGCTTGTCCGCTGCCTGCACGACCGCCTTGACGCCGACGGCGTCGCGGTCACGCTGCTGCACCACAGTCAGGTCAACCCGCTGTCCGCGCCCTTCTGGTACCGGATGGGCTACCGGCCGCTGTGGACGAGCTGGGAGGCCAGGCCCGCCAGCGCGCTACGCTAGCGCGCGGGAGACATGCCATGCCTGGACGCGCATCCAAAACCCCGGCCGGACGACAACTGGCCGAAACTGGATGAACGCTGATCACCGGCTGAGCGTAAGCTAATCGTTGTGCTGGTAAGCCTGACCGCCGCCCTCGTCGCCGCGCTGTTCTACGGGATAGCCTCGGTGATGCAGGCGGTTGCCGTCCGCGAGGCCAGTAACCGGGCGACCGAGGACGCCGCCGGGCGCGTCGACCCCGGCCTCGTCCCGCGGATGCTGCGCCAGTGGCGGTTCGTGGCCAGCCTGTGCCTGGACCTCCTCGGCTTCATCGCGCAGCTGATCGCGCTGCAGCGGCTGCCGCTGTTCGCGGTCCAGGCGATAGTGGCGGCCAACCTCGCGGTGATCGCGGTCGTGGCGTCGCTGATTATCGGGGTGGCGCTGTCCTGGCGTGAGTGGCTCGCGGTGGCGGGCGTCGTCGCCGGGGTCGGGCTGCTCGGAAGCTCGGCCGGGGCCGAGGGGGCAAGCGCGGCGGGGGCCGTGTTCAAGATCGCGCTGATCGTCGCCGTCGCGGGGCTGGCGATCTGCGGCGTTGTCGCCGCCCGGCTGCGCGATCCGGCGCGCACCCTGCTGCTCGGGGTGGTGGCCGGGCTCGGCTACGGCGTGCTCGGCATCGCGGCGCGGGTGCTCAACGGCTTCGAGCCGCTCACCCTGGTGCGAGATCCGGCCGCTTACGCGATCGCGGCCGCGGGCATCGTGTCGTTCGTCTTCTACGCCACGGCGCTTGAGGGCGGCAGCGTGACGGTCGCGACGGCGGCGGTCGTGCTGGCCGAGACACTCCCGCCCGCGATCATCGGGGTGGTATTCCTCGGCGACAAGACCAGGCCAGGGCTTGAGCCGGCCGCGGTGGCCGGCTTCCTGCTCGCGGTGACCAGCGCGCTCATGCTGGCGCGATTCGGCGAGGCGGAGCACGCCACCCGCGATAAAGCGCCCGGGTCCACCGCCGACGCGGCGGCAGGGCGCCATGAGCGGCCCCTGAACGTTAGAACTGAAGGTTAAGAAATGACTTACCGGCAAGCTACCAGGTCACCTAGCTGCGGCGTGTTATCCTGGGGGCCCGTGGACCGGCAGCTTTCGCCGTACCTCTCTGACCACGGGAGCCCCATCTTGGCCGCTTCAACGACTCAGTCCAAGCTAGCCACGTCAAAGCAAGCTGAGACCAAGCACCTCTTCGTCACCGGCGGCGTAGCCTCGAGCCTCGGCAAGGGCCTGACCGCTTCCAGCCTCGGCCGGCTGCTCAGGATGCGCGGCCTGCGGGTTTCGATGCAAAAGCTGGACCCCTACCTCAACGTCGACCCAGGAACGATGAACCCGTTCCAGCACGGCGAGGTCTTCGTCACCGACGACGGCACAGAGACTGACCTGGATGTGGGCCACTACGAGCGCTTCCTGGACACCAGGCTGCGCGGCGAGGCGAACGTGACCACGGGCCAGGTCTACTCAAGCGTGATCGCAAAAGAGCGCCGCGGTGACTACCTCGGCGACACCGTGCAGGTCATCCCGCACATCACCAACGAGATCAAGGCCCGCATCCTCAAGATGGGCGGCCCCGACGTCGACGTGGTCATCACCGAGGTCGGCGGCACCGTCGGCGACATCGAAAGCCTGCCCTTCCTGGAGGCGATCCGCCAGATCAGGCACGAGATCGGGCGGGACCGCTGCTTTTCCCTGCACGTCTCGCTGCTGCCCTACATCGGGCCGAGCGGGGAGCTGAAGACCAAGCCAACGCAGCACTCCGTGGCCGCGCTGCGGTCCATCGGCATCCAGCCGGACGCCATCGTCGCCAGGTCCGACCGCCCGATCAGCGACGGCCTGAAGCGCAAGATCAGCCTGATGTGCGACGTGGACGAGGAGGCCGTCGTCTCCACCCCGGACGCGCCCTCCATCTACGACATCCCGAAAGTCCTGCACGCCGAGGGCCTGGACGCCTATGTCGTACGCCGCCTGCGGCTGCCCTTTCACGACGTGGACTGGAGCGAGTGGGACGACCTCCTGCGCCGGGTGCACCGGCCGGCGCGGTCGATCACCATCGCGCTGGTCGGCAAGTACGTGGACCTGCCCGACGCGTACCTGTCCCCGGCCGAGGCGCTGCGGGCCGGCGGCTTCGCCAACGACGCGAAGGTGACGATCCGCTGGGTGACCAGCGACGACTGCGAGGACCCCGACGACGCGGCGGGCCAGCTCGACGGCGTGGACGGGGTGCTCATCCCCGGCGGCTTCGGGGTGCGCGGCATCGAGGGCAAGATCGGCGCGATCCGGTACGCGCGCGAGCACAAGATCCCTGTGCTCGGGCTCTGCCTCGGCCTGCAGTGCGCCGTGATCGAGGTCGCCAGGCACCTGGCGAACCTGCCTGAGGCCAACAGCGCCGAGTTCGACCCGCGGACACCGGACCCGGTGATCGCGACGATGGCCGACCAGGAGGACGTGGTCGCGGGCGAGCGGGACATGGGCGGCACGATGCGGCTCGGCCTCTACCCGGCGAGCCTGCGGCCAGGCACGCTCGTCAGCGAGCTGTACGGCGGCGCGGCCATCGTCGAGGAGCGGCACCGGCACCGGTACGAGGTCAACAATGGCTACCGGGACAGGCTCGAGAAAGCGGGGCTGGTTTTCTCCGGCCTTTCGCCCGACGGCCGCCTCGTGGAATTCATCGAGCTGAAGCGGGACGCGCACCCGTTTTTCTTGGCGACCCAGGCGCACCCCGAGTTCCTGTCCAGGCCGACCAGGCCGCACCCGCTGTTCTCCGGGCTGATCGCCGCCGCGCTGGCCCGCTCGCGCGCGGGCGAGGCGGGCGCACGGGCGGTGGCGTCCGCGTGAGCGCCGCGTTCGAGGATGCCGCGGAAAGCTGGCCGGTGGTCTCCACCGATGAGCAGCTAAGGAACTGGCTGCTCACCGTACGGACCGATAAGGTCCGCATGCCCGACAATCACTACGCAGAACGGACCGTCGTGACTCACCCGGGCGCCGTCGCTGTGCTCGCGCTTGACGATGACCAGCGCGTGCTGATGATCAGGCAGTTCCGCCACCCGGTGGGGCACCTGCTGTGGGAGATACCGGCCGGCCTGCGGGACGCCGCCGGGGAGTCGCCGTTGCAGACCGCGCGGCGCGAATTGCTTGAGGAGACCGGATACCGCGCGCGGGAATGGCACACTCTCGTCGACTGCTTCACCTCCCCGGGGTTTACCACCGAGCGGATCAGGATCTTTCTGGCGCGCGGCCTCGAGCGGGCCGACGACCCCCGCGGCGGTCACGAGCCGGAGTACGAGGAGAAATTCATCGTCACCGGCTGGCTTCCGCTGGCCGACGGCGTGCGCCTCGCGCTGGCCGGCAAACTCCACAACAGCGCAGCTATCACCGGCATTCTTGCGGGGTATGCTGCCAGCTCAGATGGGTTTTCCGGACTTCGCCCGGCGACCGCGGAAGAGACTTAGGGGGGCCGCCGGGGCGCGAGCAGAATCGAGGATCTCATGAAGGTCGGCGTCCCCCGCGAAGTCAAGAACCACGAGTACCGGGTGGCGATCACCCCGGCAGGCGTGCACGAGCTGGTCCGAGACGGCCACGAGGTGTTTGTCGAGGTCGCCGCCGGGCAGGGGTCGCTGTTGCCTGACGAGGACTTCACCGCCGCCGGGGCGAAGATCCTCAAGACCGCCGACGACGTATGGGGGACGGCGGACCTGATTCTCAAGGTCAAGGAGCCGGTCACCGAAGAGTACCCGCGCATGCGCCCAGGACAGGTCCTCTTCACCTACCTGCACCTGGCCGCGTCCCGGGAGTGCACAGACGCGCTGCTGTCCCGTGGCGTCACCTCGATCGCCTACGAGACCGTGCAGCTTGCGGACGGCTCGCTCCCGCTGCTCGCCCCGATGTCCGAGGTCGCGGGCCGGATGGCGCCGCAGGTCGGCGCGCACCACCTGCAGCGCGACGGAGGCGGCCGCGGCGTCCTGATGGGCGGCGTGTCCGGCGTGTACGCGGCGAAGGTCGTGGTGATCGGGGCCGGGGTCTCAGGGATGAACGCGGCGGCGATCTCGCTCGGCATGCAGGCCGAGGTCCTGCTGCTCGACAGGAACGTCGCACGGCTGCGCAGCGCGGACGCGATCTACCAGGGGCACTGCCAGACCGTGACGTCCAACGCCTACGAGATCGAGCGGGCGGTCATCGACGCCGACCTGGTGATCGGCGCGGTGCTCGTGCCGGGCGCGAAGGCGCCCAAGCTGGTCAGCAACGAGCTGGTGTCGCGCATGCTGCCCGGCTCCGTGCTCGTCGACATCTCGATCGACCAGGGCGGCTGCTTCGAGGACTCGCGCCCGACGACCCACGCCGAGCCGACGTACCGGGTGCACGACTCGCTGTTCTACTGCGTCGCGAACATGCCGGGCGCGGTGCCGCACACCTCCACGTACGCGCTCACCAACGTCACGGTGCCGTACGCGGTGGAGATCGCCAACCGCGGCTGGCGCGACGCGCTGCGCGCCGACCCGTCGCTGGCCCTCGGTCTCAATACCCACGAGGGCGCGGTGACCTGCGCCCCCGTCGCCGAGGCGCACAACCTCCCCTACACCCCCACCGCCGCGATCCTCGCCTAGCGTCCCGCTGCTGGCCGCCACACGGGTCACTCCTGTCGTCTTTGTATGTGTTACGACCATTTTTACGAACGATTTGTCCTGATATGGGGTGCGGGACACATACAAAGATGGCGATCGACCCGGTTCCGCGGCCCCAATCGAGGGACCAGACCCGCGAGATCCCAGTATCAGCTGCCCGCAGCGCACCACGGGCCACCCGGGCACCACGCGTCTGGTCCCGCGCGTCCGGTGCGGTCCCGGCGTGTTGCCAGCCCCAGGGCCGGCCCGCGGAATACCATCAGGCGCGTGCAGCAGGGAGCGTGCGCTGCCTGGCGCGCGGCGCAGTC
>JASHPP010000368.1 GCA_030038035.1 Trebonia sp. | reverse complement strand
CGCGCCGGTGATGAAGGAGGCGCGCGGGGAGAGCAGGAATGCGATCGGCTCGGCGATCTCCGGCGCGGTTGCGAGGCGGCCGAGCGCGGTGTTCGTCGCGATGGCGGCGAGCGCGGCTGCTGAGTCGTGCACGTCGCCGCGGAGCATCGGGGTGTCGGTCGGTCCTGGGCAGACGCAGTTCAGCCTGATGCCATCGGCGGCGAACTCGTGCGCCGCGGTCCGGGACCAGTGGATCAGCGCTGCCTTGGAGGCCGCGTACGCGGCGAAGCCCGGGTAGGCGCGCAGGCCGGTGGCTGAGGAGACAGTCACGACCGCCGCGTGGTCGCCGCGCCGGAGTGACGGCAGCAGCACCCGCACCGCGTCGGCGGTGGCCGCGACGTTGAGTGCGAGCAGGTCGTGCCACTGGGCGGGCGTGGTGTCGATGATGGTGGCGCGTAGCGAGGTGCCTGCGGTGATCACGAGACCGTCAAGGGCAGACACTTGGGCCGCCAGCTCGCGCACCGAGTTCGGGTCCAGCAGGTCGACGTGGATGCTGCACTGCTCAGCCCGCTGGTCGGCGGTCAGGACGTCGGCGCCTTGGGCGCGGCAGGCATCGGCCACGGCCTGCCCGATGCCGGACGCGGCGCCGATGACCAGTATCCGCCGCCCGGCCAGCTCTTCGCCGCTGCCCAGGCTCATGCCTGTCTCCTTTGCCCTGTTTCACCGATTGATGCCGAAGATCCGGATCGGTGCCTTGGGAGTCTAGGGGATGGCAGGTGCGCCGCGCACGCGCGCTGACCTCGGATGGAAGACCAGGTGTCCGATACCGCGCCGAAGGAGCCCGCTAACGGGGCGCTGCGCTCTGCCGATCGCGCACTGGAGATCCCGGATAATGCTTGATCACTCCAGGCACCTGTCCGTCTCATCTCTGCTGCCCTCGCGACCATCGAGGTGAGCCCGATCTGCCTTAGCAGCCGGGGTAGCACCTGGGGAGCCGCCGCCTGGAGCACCGCTGCGGGTCGCACCGGCTGGCTGTTCACGATTAGCTCGGCGCGGTCCTCCCTGATCGCCTTGAGTACCGCGCTGGCGACCCGCTGGGGCGTCGTCGTCCCGACGAGCAAGGGAGGGCGCCTCAGGCCCTGTGTCTCGTAGCGCGCGTACATGCCGTCCCGGCGCACGAAGCCGGGGCAGACCACGGAGAAGCCGACAGGCGAGCCGAAATGCTCCGCCCGTAGCGAATGGGTCGCCCCGACCAGAGCGAACTTGGTCGCCGAATAGACCGCGTTAAAAGGCGTCGCTACTGTTCCCGACACTGAGGACAGGTTCACGATGTGCCCTGTGCCGCGGTCAAGCATCCCGGGCAGGATCGCCTGGATCAGCAGCAGCGGGGCGGTGAGGTTCAGGTCGACAATGGCCTCGATCTGAGTTGAGTCCAGGTCCGTGTAGCGGGAGAACAGCTCGGCTGCGGCGTTGTTCACGAGGATGTCGATTGGGCCGAGTTCTGCTGCGGCGTGATCGACAAGTCCCTGGCGGTCCGCGGCCACCGTGACATCTGCGCGGATTCCTACCGCCTTGACGCCCAGGCTCGCCAATTCGGCCCGAACGGCCTCAAGTTGCCGTGCCGAGCGGGCAGCGACGGCGACGTTGACTCCCGAGCTCGCAAGAGCGCGGGCGATGTGAGCGCCTATCCCCCTGGATCCGCCCGTGACGATGGCGTTCGCGTTCCGCAGGTCCTTCATGGCCGTGTTCGACGCCCGGCTGAACGCGCCGCGGTGCCGCGGAAGGTCACGCGCGGCTCACTTCGGCTGTGGCGCCGACGTCGATCTGCGGGCCCACTGGGCGGCCGTGGGGAGCCCAGATGGCGCTGAGCTGCTCAGGATCCGGCGGTCCCTGCAGGTGAGCGAGGTAGGCGGCCTGTTCGGCGAACATCTTCTCTATTCCGGCGGGCGCGATCACCCCGAGGATGCGCACCGGGCTGTCGGAGCCATTGGCGAAGGCGTGCGGGATCTGCCGGGGCAGCCAGGCGAAACAGCCGGGGCCCAGGTCGTGCCGCTCCTCGCCCAGCTGGACCAGCAGGTGGCCGTCGATCACGTAAAGGCACTCGTCTTCGGCGTGGTGGACGTGCAGCGGCGGACCCGGGGTCCGGGGCCCGATGACCCCCTCAACGAGGGTGAACAAGCCGCCGGTGTCTGCCGCTCCGGCCTTGATCGCCGGGAAAGCGCCGGGGTGGCTGCGGACCTGGCCTTGCGCCAGCACATACGGTGCCGCTCGCTGCTCCATCGAACCCCCTTGACAGGTGTCAAGCAGAGGCTAAGAGCTATCCTTGACAGGTGTCAAGCACGCGGACCCGCATCCTCGACGCCGCGCGGGAGATAACCGAAAAGCAGGGCACCCTCCCCACCATGTCGGCGCTGTCCCGCGCGGTCGGCATCTCCCGGCAGGCGCTGTACCTTCATTTCCCCGACCGCACCCAGCTGCTGCTCGCCCTGGTCGCGCACGCCGGTGAGCAGGAGCAGCTCGAGGCCGGGATGGCAGCCGTCGCCCAGGCGCCTGACGCCGCCACGGCGATCCGTGCATGGGCCAGCCTGCAGGCCCAGCGCAGGCCCGGGCTCGCGCCCGCGGCCAGGGCCCTGGCCGACACCCGCCACGACGACCCGTCCGCATCCGCCGCCTGGACAGACCGGGGCGCCTACCGGATGCGCGTCGCCACCTCCATCATCGAGCGCCTGCGCGAGGAGGGGCGACTCGACCCGACCTGGTCAACCTCCGAGGCAGCCGCGCTGCTGTGGGAGCTGAACTCCTTTCACGTCTGGGACGACCTGGTGAACGGCGCCCAGATCGCACCCGACCGCTACGCCGAGATCATCACCGCCGCCGCGCTCGGCGCGCTCGGCGCACCCATTGGCCAACCGGCCAGCCCTAAGAACGCCTAGCGATCTTTGGTCGCGAGGCCCGGTATCCGCTACCGACGTCGACCGACATCGCGATCACCGGGACCACGTTCTCGCCGTGGCTGGTGCGCATCACGCGCGAGCCCGACAGTCCCACTTGAGCTAAAATCACTAGCACAATGAAGTCGCCGAAGATTGACCTCACCGAATCGACCCCGCTCTGGGAGCAGGTGGCGGCGGAGATTCGCCGAGCCATCGCCGAAGGTGAGGCCAAGCCTGGCGAGCGGATGCCGCTCGCGAAAGACCTCGCGACCGTGCTCGGGGTAAACCGCAACACCGTCCTGCGCGCACTGCGGGAGCTGCGCGACGAAGGCCTCCTCGAGCTTCGTCAGGGTCGCGGGATCACCGTCGCCGGGACTCCCGAGCGCGGGGCGGTCATGAGGCGCGTGCGAGAGCTCGTCGCCTTCGCGCGCAAGCAGGGCTACCGGCCCGACGAGGTCATCGCCATGATCGAGGCCATCTCGTAGGGAGGGGTGATGCAGCTCCTGCACAAACGGCCGCCGACCAGCGGCAAGCCCCCGGCTGATGCGGAGATCATCATCCGCGAGGCACGCCGCCTCCGGCGGCGGCGCTGGGCGATCGGCATCGCTGTGGTGGCGCTTGCCGCGGCCGGCACCGGGCTCGGCGTCGGATTCTCCGGTTCGGGGAGCGGCGGGCACCACGGAACCGGGCCGCCCGGTCATGGCGAGGCGGCCGAGGCCATCGTGATCTCACCGGGCGTCACGATGCTCGACCTCGCAAAGAGCGACAAGTACGGCGACATTGCGCTCGCCCGAGGAAGGATCGTCCTCTACGGTCCGGCCCTTCAAGAGCAGTACCCCTCGGCGTCTGCGACATGCAATTCGGCGGAGGTCGACCCGACGACACTCGCTCTGAGCCACCTCATGACGAGCAGTTGCGCCAATCCCGCGCTCGAGGGCCAGCGGGTGCTGCCGGTCGTGACGGTCGAGCCGAACGTCTCATTCGGCAACGGCGGAGTCGCTGCCGTCACCGTCCGCATCTCCCGTGCGGTCTCGGGTCCGCCCGGCTACGTGCTGGGACCCGTGGTCATGTCCTTCCCGCAGGAATCTGATGGCTGGCCCACGTGGACGTACGGGGATGGTGATCTCTGGCTGTTCGATGCGCTCGCGAAGGGCGGAAGCCAGCTGCTGCGCATCTCGGGTTCCACGGGCGCCGTCATACAGCGCATCGCGATGCCCGCGATCTCGCGGCCGATCGTGGCTTTCGACAACGATGGCTTCTGGCTCGCGGCAGCCGCCAACAGTGGCGGCGATAGCGGTGCCTCGAATGGCGTGTATCGCGTGGCTCCCGGGTCCCGCACGGCGACCCGTGCCTTCTCGCTGCGCAGCGGCGAGCCCGTGAGCTGGATGGTGGCCTCCGGGCACTCGCTCTGGCTCGCGCCGGGCCCGAGGCCGTCGGCGGTCTGGCACCTCACCGGAGCGAGCGCCACGCCCGTTGGTCACGTAAGGCTCCCGGCAGCTCTCGCAGGCGTCCTGATGATCCAAGGCGGCGGCTCGGCGATGGTCGGCGACGCAAGCGGCCTGTGGACCGCCACACCGAACGCCGCAGGCACACAGCAGCAAGTGTTCCGCCTTCTTCCCGACTCCGGCGCCGCGAGTGCGGTTGCACTGCTCAAGCCTGTCTACTCCTCCCCGGGTGAGTTGCGTTACGGAAACATAGCGGCCGTCGCTTATCGCGGCTCGATGTACCTGCTCGACCCTCCGGTGGAGTCCGGACCCGACTACGAAGGCGAAGGCTTCAGCGCCCTCTACCGCATCACACCGGAGTCCTAATCTGTCGGCTCGCCAGGGACCATTGCAGCCGCCGGCCCTGCCCGCGCAGCCCGGTCCGGCCCCAGTGTCTCAGGTTCGCGCTGCGGAACCAGGCAGGTCTACGGCAGTCGGGCGGCCTCACCGAGGACGAGCGCCACCACGCGGCCAAGACCAGCCAGGGAACGTAGGCTCAGACGGCGAACCAGCCGGCCGGCCGATTTGCTGAACCAGGCCGCATGCTTCCCCTGACGGCACCGACCTGACCGTTGCACCCTATTGAGGTGGGATCGGGAACGCTGCTCGCGCGTTGACCCCGCAGAAGGTGTGGTTACGCTTTGGGCAGCGGCTCGGACGTCCAGGTCACCCCGTCGTTGGCGGACTTAAGGATCACGCCTGCGGCGCGGGCCTGGCCGCCTGCGATGCAGTCCCTGGTCCTGGTGACGCAGGAGTCAGCGAAAAGGTCCTGCGCCCTGGCCACCGTGCTTTGCGCCCAGTGCCTGCCGCTTGTCGACGTGAGCTCGGACAGGCCGTAGAGGGTGTCAGTGCCGCCTGCCTGGGGAGCGTAGCCGCCGCCCACCGCCACGCAGGTCGTCGTCGAGGGGCAGGAGATACCCCCGAACCCGGCCACGTGGCTGGGCGCGGACAGGACGTCCTTCCAGGTCACCCCGCCGTTAGCCGAGGTGTACAGGTAGGCCTGCTCGTGCGACGGTATGGCGGAGGTGACGTCGAAGACGGCGTAGCAGTCCCTGGCCGACGGGCAGGTCACCGGACCCAGCGGCACCCCGCCGGGGACGGCGTGCCTGGTCCAGGTTTTCCCGCCGTTGGCCGTGGTCAGCGCGGCCTCGCCGGTGACAAGGCAGACGGTGGCCGATGCACAGGAGATGCCGAACGGGCTGGACATCGCCGTCTCCAGAGCGGGGACCGGTTCCGGCGTCCACACGCCGCCACCGTCAGTGGTACGGGCCACCGCGGCGTCGAACCGGTTGCCGGCCAATCCGACGGCCCAGCAGTCCAGGCCGTTGGCGCAGGAGATGGCCTCGGCCAGGGCCAGGGACTTCGGCGCGGCGTGAGTGCTCCATATTTTGCCCCCGTCGGTCGTCTCCAGGAACGCGGCGCCGGAGTCCTCCGCCGCGTAACCGATGGCGAGGCAATGAGCGGCGGAGGTGCAGTCGATGCCGGCGATGTCGTCGAACCTCGTGGTCGCGTACTGCACGCTCCATGTGACGCCGCCGTCCGCTGTGGCGATGATGGCGGAGCCGCTGGCGTCGTACGCGCCGGCCCAGCAGCGAGAGGCGGACACGCAGGACACTGCCGTGACCGCCGTGAGGGTCGCCGGCGCAGCCGGCGCAGCCGCCGCCGGGACCGCCGGGCCAGCGATGACCACAGCGCCTGACGCCACCAGCCCGGCGGCCGCGAAGACGAGGCCGGCTGCCCGCCACTGCCAGGTCTTGCCGGGAGCAGGTGCATTCAGCCGCCGGCGGCCGCGCCGATCTCGATCCATTGCCGTCCCCTCTTCATATGCGCACTGCCAGAAATCCTGGCATCCGATAAGCACAGATTTCCGCCAGACCGGAAAGGTTGCACCGATCTGTCACCGCAGGCGCAGCCCCGCGGGACTGGCCGCCGCCCCTAACAGGCCCGGCGCCCGCGGTCACCCTTGGGGCATGCAGTCAAGGATGGGCATCCGGCGGTTATTCGCGGTCAGCACCCGCCGGTCGGCCGGGTTAGCCTGATGACGATGCGGCTCGGCTGGATTCCAGGTGGCCGCAAAGCCACTGGCACCAGGTGTCCACGCCGTCGCCGGTGCGGGCGCTGGCCTGGATGACGGCTGCGGCGGGGTTGACGGCGCGCAGATTGGCCAGGAAGGCGTCCAGGTCGAAGCCGAGGTGAGGGAGCAGGTCCATCTTGTTGACCACGACCAGGTCGCAGGACCGGAACATGACCGGGTACTTCAGCGGCTTTTCTTCCCCTTCGGTGATCGCGTAGACCATGGCCCTGGTGTTCTCACCGACGTCGAACTCGGCCGGGCAGACGAGATTTCCGACATTCTCGATCAGCACCAGGTCCAGGTCGCGCAGCGGAAGCCGGGGAAGGGCCGAGCGCACCATGGGTGCGTCCAGGTGGCATTCGCCGCCGAACCCGCTGCCCGTGTTGATCAGCGCGATGTCGGCACCGAAGCCAGCCAGGCGGTCGGCGTCCAGGCTGGTCTCGATGTCACCCTCGACGATCCCGATGCGCAATGACCCGGACAGTCGCCGCAAGGTCTCCTGCAACAGCGCGGTCTTGCCTGCGCCGGGCGAGGACATCAGGTTGACCGCGTACACCCCGTAGCCGGCGAAGTCAGCCCGGTTGGCGGCCGCCGTCCGGTCGTTCTCATCGAAGATGCGCGCCAGGACCTCGACGCGCTCGGTTCCTGTCTGGTAGCCGGAATGGTCACCGATGGCGTCGTGACCATCGTCATGGGAGTGCCCGGCGTGATCGTCGTCGTGACTGTGCGCGGTGCCGTCGTCGTGACGGTGGAAACGCCCCATCAGGTACTCGCTCCTTCGGCCAGGTCAAGTGCGGTAATCAGGAACTCCTCGCCGGCGATGACTTCCACGTCCGTGCTCATGCAGCCACCGCAGGCGAAGACCGGCAGGTCGCCCAGCTCGGCTGAGCGGTCACAGCCGCGGCATCGGATGCGGACGGGAATGCTCTCCACCTCCAGCCGTGAGCCGGCCAGCTCGGTGTCGGCGCTGAGAAGGTCCCAGCAGTAGACAAGCGTGTCGGGGACGATCTGGCGCAACTGCCCGATCCGCAGGTGGATGACCCGGACCTGCCGGCCGGCTGCGCGGCGCTCGACGATACCCGCGATCGACCCGCAGACCGACAGTTCGTGCACGGCACCGCCTCTGCTCGCATGCGCGCCGCGACGCAGACCCCACCTCGCCAGCGCGCCAACTCCGCGATTCCTGCGAGGATAGACCAGTTCTGCCCTCTGACGACAGTCGCCCTGGCTGCCGCGGTCTCAGGTGGAGTGCTCGACGTCGGAGTTTCCGGCGATGCCGGCTGGCAGCTGGTCCAGCAACCGGGGGCGTGGCCGCCGGTGAAGCACGACTCGTCGATGACGATGTGCTCAGACAGCGTGGGCAGGGACGAGGACTCAGCCTGGCCGGATGATGCACCGGAAGCCGATATACGGCCGACCTGCCCGCGGTGCGCGAGTTGCTCGACACGTGCGTGGAGCTGATGGACTTGATCCAGTCTGTCCCGCAGCCGGTGATCGCCCGCGTGCACGGGCTGGCAACGGCCGCGGGCTGCCAGCTCGTGGCGACCTGCGACCTCGCGGTGGCCGCTCACTCTGCCGGGTTCGCCGCGCCGGGCGGCAAGGGTGGCTGGTTCTGCCACACACCGATGGTGGCCATCGCGCGAAACATCGGCCGCAAGCGCGCCGCCGAGCTCGCCTACACCGGCGACGTCATCACCGCCGCCCAGGCCCTGGACTGGGGCCTGGTCAACCGCGCCGTCCCCGACCAGGATCTGGACAAGGAAGTTCGCGGACTGCTCACCAGGGCCACCCGCGGCAGCCGCGCCTCGAAGGCGACCGGGAAGAGGACCCTGTATGAGCAGCTCTCCCTGCCGCAGGCCGACGCCTACCGGCTGGCAGCCCGGGTGATGGCCGAGACCTCGCAGACTCCGGCCGCCCGCGAGGGCATGGCCGCCTTCCTGGGCAAGCGCCAGCCGACCTGGAACGACTGAGCGCTACGAGGCTCCTGCAGCCCGGAGGGACCACAGCCCGCCTTTATTGCGGCAGGCAAGCGACTGCGGAAGCGCAATAAAGTCGGGCTCTTGTATGAAAGGCCGCCACGCGAGGGCAGGGTGTCAGGATGGCTGTCGGTCCGGGCTGACATGCCCGCCAGGCCAGGAGCGGTCCGCTGAGCTGCGGCGGTGGCGGCCCGGCAGACCCGCAGCGGCCAGAATGGCCGCCCGCTCATCGCCGGGCAGCAGGTCCACGTAGACGACGCCGCGCAGGTGATCGGTCTCGTGCTGCAGGCAGCGGGCGAGCAGGCCCGTCCCGGTGACGGCCACGGGATCGCCCCGCACGTCGGCACCGGTTACGGTCGCGACGGCGGCCCGGCTGACCTCCGCCTGCTGGCCGGGGACCGACAGGCACCCCTCGGAATCAGTCACCGCCGGCGCGAGAGCACCGGACGTCACGAGCACGGGGTTGACGACGTGCCCCGACTGGTTCTCGCCGGAAGCGTCCGGGCAGTCGTAGACGAACACGCGCAGCCCGAGGCCGATCTGGTTCGCCGCCAGCCCGACGCCGTTGGCGGCGTACATGCTGGCGAACATGTCCTCGACCAGCGCCTGCAGCCCGGCGTCGAACGAGTCCACCCGGTCGCAGGGCCGGTGTAGGACTGCGGCTCCGTATACGGTGATCGGCCGCGCGGTCCCGGCTGACACGTCCATGGGCCCCCTCGGATGGCACCTAGCCGGCTGACCCGCCGACTCAAGGGATACTACTGCGATGGGATAGTAATTGCGAATAAGTCGCGGCGTACGTAGACTCCTGCATACAGATCGCAATAGCTAGGCGGGCGCAGCTGGCTGTGCCTCGCGGCCTGACGACGAGAGCGGGAGGACCGTTGTGGGCGGCCATACCGGTGACGTGCGGGCACCCCTGCCCGCACGCCTGGGCATGACCGGCGCCCTCCCGTCCGGCCAGCCGAATGGCGCCAGGCGGGTTAGGGTCATCCCAATGACCGGCTCGCTGGCGAGCATGGTCGCCTGCGGGCTGGCGAACGAGCTGACAGACCTGGCGGCCGCGGCGTTCGCCGCGCCGCCGTGGAACGAGACATCCGCCCACGCCAGGCAGCTGATCGGCAGGATGCTCGCAGACGCCCGGCATCCCGCGTTCGTCCTGGCGCTGGCGTTCACCGGGCCTGGACCGGCCCTGGCCGGGTTCGGCTACGGCATCCCCCGATGGCCCGCGCCAGGCATCGCCGGGGCCGGGTCGGCCTTCGACGGCACCGAGCCATTCGAACTCTGCGAACTGGCCGTCCTGCCCGCCGCGCGCGGACAGGGCGCCGGCCGCGCACTGCACGACGCCATCATCGACGCCTCCGGGCCGCAGCCGCGCTGGCTGGTCACGCACCCGGCGGCTCGCCCCGCCGTCAGCCTCTACCGGGCAACCGGCTGGCAGACCAGGCGGCTGTTCCCCAGCCGTGCCGATGGCAGCACGCGACTGCTCATGACCAGGCACAGCTGACAGGCTCAGCGTCCGCCAGCCATACGAGTAATTGGGGCACAGCCCTAGCCATCTGGCACTTCACGGGATCGTGCAGAAATGGGACACCCGCTAGGCAGTCACCGACGGCACGGCAGAATAGCCCGGCGCCTCCACGCAGTCACTATTCGCAATAGCGAAGAGGCTGCAACTAGGCGCAACTGTCGTATCCTCACGATCCAATTGCCGGTCGCGGTTGAGCAGCCGCCACGGCGTGCTCGTAGTCCAATCGTGCGGCGAACTTGGCGATCTCGTATGCGTTCACGTATACGGCGAGAGTGTTGTTCTGCGCCTTGAATCCGGAGGCCTGCTTCGCGGCAGTGAGGTTGATGCCCGTGCCCTCGCCGGACGACGACCAGTTCGTCGAGCCTTCGAAGGCGACGATGCCGTCCAGGACCCCGCCCTTGGTGTGGCTGATCTGACCGGTGGACGAGTCGCCGACCGCGAAGTCGTTGGCAAAACCCTGTTGGTCCTGCGAGACGTCAGAGCTGAGAATCGCCTTCTCGGCCGGGCCGCCGGCCTGTGACCTGTCCAGCGTGACCTGGACCATCACCGATGGGTTCTGGACCAGACCCATCAGCACATTGTTGAGGTTGTCGTCGTCGTAGCCGAACATATTCATTTTCACGCTGAGGCTCACCCGGGTGAACAGGTGCATCAGCACTCCGTGCACGTCGTCACGGCCGACATAAAAGACCCGGAAGTCAGGGCTGGCTGTCGGGCCGAAAGCCTGCTCGGCGGTGTACACGGCCAGATCGTCAAGGGTGAACTGCTGGAGCGTGGGGCGACCAGGCGCGAGTTCGGCATTGGTTGACATGAAGGCCTCCTCGTGACGGCAATCCATTTAGAGCGTACCGGTGGGCTCGCGGCCTGCGACTTAACCCCCCTGGGCGCTTTTATGTCGTCGTTTCAATTATCCTCACAGCCGCCGGAACCTGCCAGATGTGTCAATCGGGTTAGCCAAGCGCGGCAAGCACGGCAAGCACGTCACGCGGGCCTGATCGGCATCTACATCGTCATCAACATTTCCGTTATCGGCTACGACACGCGCAGGCAGCGTGCCGAATTCAACTCGCTGGCCCACCTGGTCCCGCCGGTCATGGGCTCACTGGTCCTGCTGGTCGTGCTGGCCGCGGCCGTGAGTATCGGGGCGTCGTGGCTGAAGTTCGTCTCCCCGCTGCCCGACCCGATCAGCCAGGCCGGCCTCGGTGTCGGCACCTGGTTCGCGGCCGGTTTGCCCTGCCTCGCGTACCTGCTGGCAAAGCACCCGGACCGGGTCCGGACTGGACCCGTGCCGCTCAGCATATTTCCTATATTCTTGATTGATTTTAACGACTAATCTTCCTACAGTGGAGTCGTGACCGACATCCGACCGCTCCACCTCGCTGTTGCGCTTGACGGCGCCGGGTGGCATCCCGCCGCCTGGCGTGAGCCGGACGCTTCCCCCGACCAGCTGTTCACCGCCGCCTACTGGGCCGGGCTCGCCGCCGAGGCCGAGCACGGGCTGCTGGACTTCATCACCATCGAGGACTCGCTCGGCCCGCAGTCGGCCAGCTACGACGGCCCGGACCCGCGCACCGACCAGGTGCGCGGGCGTCTCGACGCGGTCTTGATCGCC
>JASHPP010000367.1 GCA_030038035.1 Trebonia sp. | reverse complement strand
GCCGTTGCGGCGCACCCAGTCGCGTGCCACCGCGCTCAGCGCGGCCTGGTCGGGGTTGCCGATGAGCTGGTGGCGGGCCGCGTAATCGAACGAGCGGAGCATCCCGGCAACGTCGCGCAGCGGCGAGGACCTGCCGCGGCGCTGCGCGAGCGGGGTGGCGGGCTCCCCTTCGAAGTCGAGCAGCACCCAGCCGGTCTCTGTGCGCAGCACCTGGCCGAGATGGTAGTCGCCGTGCACGCGCTGCACGGGGAACGGGCCCTTGAGCTTGGCCAGCCTGGAGTAGGCCTCGCCGATCATTTCGGCGTGCCTGCCGAGCTCAGGCACCGCGGCCCTGGCCAGGTCCAGGTTCCTGAACATCCGCTCGGTCAGCTCGCCGGCCGCGTCGGGGCCGAGTTCGTCGGCGCCGAAGGCCGCGGCCAGGTCGGCGTGCACCTGGGCCGTGGCCATGCCCAGCCGGCGTGCCTCGCCGGCGAAGTCGCCGCCGGCGTCGGCCGCGCACGTGCGGTCGGCCGCGCTGCCCTCGATCGCGTACAGGTCCCGCACGCTGGTCGCGGCCAGCGACCAGCCGTCGGACGCCAGCCGCAGGTACCTCGACAGGATCGCCAGGCTGGTGGCGGCGCCGTCCAGCCTGGTCTCGATCCAGCCGAGCGGCTCGGCCACATGCGGCGACCCGAGCCGGGCGAGCGCGGTGGTCACCTCCAGGTCGGGATTCGGCCCGGGGGCGATCCTGCGGAACACCTTGAGGATCGACTCATCGCCGTACACCAGGCTGGTGTTGCTCTGCTCGCTGCCGAGCACGAGGCTGTCCAGCCCGGTCCCGAAGCTGGCGCCAGGCAGCCTGCGCATGTGCACGGAACCGGCGCTGCGTTCGGCCGCGATGCCGGCCAGCAGCGGCTTTGTGAGGTCCGCGTCGTGCAGCGCGTCATACGCCTGCCGGCCGTCGCCCGCCGGGCCGATCCTGGCGTGCCGCAGCCGGGCAGGCAGCCGGCGGCGCAGCCCCGCCAGCACCTGGTAGTAGTCGGCGGTCGTCCCGTGCGAGACCGTGACGACCAGGTGCCGCAGCTCCGGATCGCCGTCCATGAGCTGGGTGTCGGCGACGATCGCGAGATCGTGCAGACCGCGCCCCTTGCCGGCGAACCAGCGCTGCCGTACCAGCCACGCTGCTAGCGCATCCTCGAAAGCCATCGCCTCGCTCATCCCGTAGGCAGCCGCGGGGTCACCGGTCGTGTTCCTCCCGCACTGGCGGGAGCTGAAACCAGTAGAAGCCGTGTCCCGGCAGCGTCAGCAGGTACGGCAGCTCCCCGATCGGCGGGAACGTCACCCCGCCCATGCACTCCACCGGCGTCACGCCGATGAACCTGCGCAGGTCAAGTTCGACTGGCTGCGGGAACCTCGACAAATTGTTAACACAGAGTATCTGATCGGTTGCGTCGTGCTCTCGCGGGGTGCCGTGTCCGCCGTGCGGCCGGCGCCCGGCGGGCGTGCCTGCCTCGTCGTGCTCCCTGACGAAGGCCAGCACGCTCGGGTTGCTCGAGGTGAGTTCCTCGTACGCGCCCATGCCGAAGACGGGGTGCCGCTTCCTGATCTCGATCATCCGCCGGGTCCAGTGCAGCAGCGACTGCGGGCTGCGCTGCTGCGCCTCGACGTTGAGCGACTGGTAGCCGTAGATCGGGTCCATGACCGGCGGCAGGTACAGCCGCTGCGGGTCAGAGCTCGAGAAGCCGCCGTTGCGGTCCGGCGTCCACTGCATCGGCGTGCGCACGCCGTCCCTGTCGCCCAGCCAGATGTTGTCGCCCATGCCGATCTCGTCGCCGTAGTACATGACCGGCGAGCCGGGCAGCGACAGCAGCAGCGCGGTGAACAGCTCGAGCTGGTTGCGGTCGTTGTCGAGCAGCGCGGCCAGGCGCCTCCTGATGCCGATGTTCGCCTTCATCCGCGGGTCCTTGGCGTACTCGGCGTACATGTAGTCGCGCTCGTCGTCGGTGACCATCTCCAGCGTCAGCTCGTCGTGATTGCGCAGGAAAATGCCCCACTGGCAGCCGGCCGGGATCTTCGGCGTCTGGGCCAGGATCTCCGAGATCGGGTAGCGCTGCTCCCGCCGCACCGCCATGAAGATGCGCGGCATCAGCGGGAAATGGAACGCCATGTGGCACTCGTTGCCGCCGGTCTCGGGATCGCCGAAGTACTCGACCACGTCCGCGGGCCACTGGTTGGCCTCGGCGAGCAGCACGCGGTCCGGGTACAGCTTGTCCACCTCGGCGCGGATGCGCTTGAGGTACTCGTGCGTCTCCTTGAGGTTCTCGCAGTTGGTGCCCTCCCGCTCGTACAGGTAGGGCACCGCGTCCAGCCGGAAGCCGTCGATGCCGAGGTCGAGCCAGAATCGCAGCACCTCGATCATCGCGTCCTGGACCACGGGGTTCTCGAAGTTCAGGTCCGGCTGGTGGGAGAAGAAGCGGTGCCAGAAGTACTGTCCGCGGACCGGGTCGAACGTCCAGTTGGAGCTTTCCGTGTCGACGAAGATGACCCGGGCGTCGGGGTACTTGTCCGGGTCGTCGGACCACACGTAAAAGTCGCCGTACGGGCCGTCCGGGTCGCCGCGGCTCGCCTGGAACCAGGGGTGCTGGTCGCTGGTGTGGTTCATGACCAGGTCGGCGATGACGCGGATGCCGCGCTTGTGCGCCTCCTCGATGAGCTCGACGAAGTCGGCGATGTTCCCGTACTCGGGCAGGATCCGCATGTAGTCCGCGATGTCGTAGCCGCCGTCGCGCAGCGGGGACTCATAGATGGGCAGCAGCCAGATGCAGTCGATCCCCAGCCACTGCAGGTAGTCCAGGCGGGAGGTCAGGCCGCGGATATCGCCTGTGCCGTCGCCATCGGCGTCCTGGAAGCCGCGGATGAGCACCTCGTAGAAGACCGCGCGCTGGTACCATTGCGGATCCCGCGGCTGGTCGAGGGCGAAGTCCGGCACCGGCTCGCCTGGAGGCGCCGCGAACGGCGGCACGATGAACGGTGACTGATGCGCGCTGGACGGCGGGATGGCGAACTGGGTCTCGGCGTCGGCCCCGTGCTGCGGTGCCGAGGCTGGACGAGCGTCCCGGCCGGGTGCCGGCTCGTGCTCTGTCACTGCTTGCGTCTCCTGGATGTGCTCGACCGACGCATGCCAGGCTAATTCGTTATGCCAGGTCGCGCGTAATGGTAAAGATGTGTGCGGGCTGCACTGCCGGGTCGAGGCGCACGTAGTTGGCCTGCCCCCATCGGTAGGACTCGCCGCTGAGCTCGTCGGTGACGGTGAACCCCTCGTGCCAATCGATGCCCAGCGCGGGCAGGTCCACCCAGACGGTGGCCTCCCTGGCCTGATACGGGTCAAGATTCACCACCACCAGGACGGTGTCGGAAGCCGCGCCGGACTGTTCCCGCACCCCGTCGGCCACCCGTTTCGAGAAGCAGATCAGTTCCGGCTGATCCACGAGATGGAAGCGTAGATTACGCAGCCAGTGCAGCGCCAGGTGGCTATTCCTGATTCTGTTGAGGTCTGTGATCAAGGGAGCGATCCCGAGGCCGTCCCGTGCCGCGGCGTCCCAGTCGCGCACCCGGTACTGGTACTTCTCCGAGTCCAGGTACTCCTCGCTGCCCGGGCGCAGCGGGCTGTTCTCGCAGAGCTCGTAGCCCGAGTAGATGCCCCAGGCCGGGCTGAGCATGGCCGCGAGCACGGCGCGGATCTTGAACGCGGGCGGCCCGCCGTGCTGCAGGTACTCGGTCAGGATGTCGGGCGTGTTGGCGAAGAAGTTCGGGCGCATGTAGGCGGCGGCGGGCCCGGACAGCTCGAGCATGTACTCGGTCAGTTCGTCCTTGCGGTTGCGCCAGGTGAAATAGGTGTACGACTGGTGGAACCCGATCATCGCCAGCGTGCGCATCATCGCGGGGCGGGTGAACGCCTCGGCCAGGAACAGCACGTCGGGATCGGTCTCCCTGATGTCCGCGAGCAGCCGCTCCCAGAACCGCAGCGGCTTGGTGTGCGGGTTGTCCACCCGGAAGATGGTCACCCCGTGGCTGATCCACAGCCGGACGGTGCGCAGCACTTCCGCGTAAATGCCCTCCGGGTCGATGTCGAAATTCAGAGGGTAGATGTCCTGGTATTTCTTCGGCGGGTTCTCCGCATATGCGATTGAACCGTCAGCCCTGGTGACGAACCATTCCGGGTGCTCCTTCACCCACGGATGGTCAGGCGACGCCTGCAGCGCGAGGTCGATCGCCACCTCAAGGCCCACCTCCCCGGCTCGCCTGACGAACGCGGCGAAGTCGGAGAACGTGCCGAGATCCGGGTGGATCGACTCATGCCCGCCTTCAGGCGAGCCGATCGCCCACGGCGACCCGGGGTCACCCGGCCTGGCCTCAAGCGTGTTGTTGC
>JASHPP010000366.1 GCA_030038035.1 Trebonia sp. | reverse complement strand
CGCGTACGGTGAGCGCAAGATTGTGGTCGGATCGCGCCCTTCCCCGACGCCCGACGTGATGTGCCACGAGGTCGGGCACGCGCTCGATGACATCGACAGCCCGCAGGGAAAGTGGCAATCGGATTCCGCCGAATTCAGGATGATCTATGATCGGTGCCAGCCGTATCTGGCAAGCGACTTTCACCGCCAGCGTGGCGGCCTCGGCCGCAAGGAGTTCTTCGCCGACTCGTTCGCCGCGATCGCCTCGGCGCAACGGCCGGCACTGGTAGACATGCTGAGCGGCAACACGCGAATGGCGCTTGCGGTGATGCTGTACTTCAACAGGCGTTATGGCATCTAGGGTGATCGCGGATGTTTGTCATTCGGCTACCGAACGGGAACCTGCAGGTTCCGCAGACGGCCATCGGGCACGATGGGCGCGTCATCGGCGATGTGTACGTCGAGATCGGACCGCAGGACCCCGACTATGCCCGGCTGGCCGAGCAGGCCCTCACCCCCGATGAGGCGGAGCAGCGCCGCCTGGAATGGCGCGCGGGTGACGCCGCGCTGCAGCGGGAGTTCCTGGAGTTCGCCAGGCTCGTTGGCGACCAGCACTGGCCTGGCCTAGAGCCGGGTACCGACCCCGGCGACGCCGGCGACCCCGGCTAGGGCTAGGCGGCCGGCTGACCGGAACAGGCGCGCCGCCGGGCGATGGCGGCGCGCCTGAGAAGAGCCCGCGGCGTCAGGCCACCGGGTGACCCTCGGGTGAAGCCTCGCTGTCGCCGCGCAGCAGGGCGCGCACCTCGGATTCGCGGAACCGTCGGTGCCCGCCGGGCGTGCGGATGCTGGTGATCCGTCCTGACGCCGCCCATCGTGTGACGGTCTTCGGATCCACCCGGAACAGGGCGGCTACTTCCCCGGGGGTGAGCAGCCGCTCATTGTTGCCGTCCACGTCCCATCTCCTCGAACTCGGTCGGAGTATGCCCCTAGTTTGGCGACAAACGGGTACTTTCTGCCTAGATTTCGGGAAATTAGGCCAGCGAATCGGCGGTAGCTCAGGGTAACCCGCCAGTAGGTTTGCGCAATGCGGGTTGCGCGGTGGCCGACGTCACACTCACCGGGTCGCGCGCCCACTAGGCTCAGCTGGAGCTTGACATTCCCAGCCCACTGTGAAGGGGGATTCGATGCCGTCCATCCTGACTGACCCGGCACTGCCGGCGGCGGAACTGAGGCAGCGGCTTTACTCGGGGGACCTGGTCGTCTTGACGAGGCTGCGGAAGCTGACGGAGTTCGTCGGCTACATGCGCGCCGAGCTCGCCGAGCTGTTCGCTCCCTACGACCCGGAACACGTGCACGAGCACATCGAACCGGCCGAGATGGCGAAGATCCTGGGAGCGTGGAAGCCTCGCTGGATCCACGCCGAACAGTCCAGGAACCTGGTCCGAGAGATCATCGCCGAGGCCGGGTTCGACCCCGAGTACACCCATTACGACGTGCCCAAGCCGCGGACCTCCTTCCCGCAGGGCCACTTGACCACGGGTGTCGCCTTCGCCTTTCCTTGGCACCGCGATGTCTGGTACAGCGCGCCAGCCCAGCAGATCAACTGGTGGCTTCCGGTCTTCCCGGTCAGGGAGACCAACGCGATGAGCTTTGACCTGGCGAGCTTCTCGCGGGAGGTGCCGAACACCTCCGGTGACTTTGACTACTACGAGAACAACGCCCGCCGGTTCGACACCGCTAAATCGGTGAGCAAGGAGAGCCAGTCACGCCCTGGCGCGATTGGTCACTCCGCGGGCGTCGACGTGATCGTGCTTCCCGCCCCCGGCGAGGTGCTGCTGTTTTCCGGCGCGCAGCTGCACACCTCGATCCCGAACACCTCGGGCCTGGCCAGGTACAGCGTCGATTTCCGCACGGTCGACACCAGGGATGTGCTGGCCGGGCACGGTGCGCCGCTGGTGGACGCCCGGTGCACAGGGACCGCCATCCGCGATTTCGTCAGCGTCAGGGATGAGAGCAGCTTCGACGAGGACACCGTGCGATCCATCTTCGGCCCGCCGCCGTCCGGCGCGCACCTGGTGTTCAGCACGGCTGACGCGGAGCGGGCCGCCAAGCCGAGCTGACCAGCGACGTGGGGGCCGAACTGGTCACGCTCGCGGACGTGCGCGCGGCCGCGCGCAGGATCGACGGCGTCATCGTCCGCACCCCGCTGGTCCCGTTGCCTGCCGCCAGGCCGGCCAGCGTGCTGATCAAGCCCGAGTCGCTGCAGCCGACCGGCGCGTTCAAGCTGCGCGGCGCGTACAACGCGATCAGCACGCTGCCCGACGACGCGAAACGCCGCGGCGTCGTGGCCCACTCCAGCGGCAACCACGGGTTCGCGGTCGCCTACGCCGCGGCCCTGCTCGGTGTCAGGGCCGCGATCGTCGTGCCGGACAACGCCCCGGCGATCAAGACCGACGCGATACAGGCGGCGGGCGCGGAACTCATCAGGGTCAGGCCCGCGCTCGCCGCCCGGGTCGAAGCGGCCGCCCGCATCGCGCACAGCCGCGGCTACACCGAGATCCCGCCGTTCGACGACCGGCGGGTGATCGCCGGGCAGGGCACGATCGGCCTGGAGATCGCCGCAGACTGCGCGCCCCCGGGTCCGGCGGCCGTCCTCGTCCCGGTCAGCGGCGGCGGGCTGATCTCGGGCATCGCCGTGGCGGTCAAGGCGCTCAGGCCGCAAACCAGGGTCATCGGTGTCGAGCCAGAACTCGCCGCCGACGCCCAGGAGTCGTTCCGCACCGGCACCCGCGTGGCGTGGCCGGCCAGCGAGGTCGCCCGCACCGCGGCGGACGCGCTGCGCGTGGAGCAGCTCGGCGAGCTGACGTTCCGGCACATCCGCGCGCTGGTGAGCGGCATCGTCACGGTGACCGAGGAGGAGATGTTCGCCGCCGTCAGGCTGCTGGCCGTGCGGGCCCGCCTCGTGGCCGAGCCGGGCGGCGCGGTCGCGGTCGCGGCGAGCCTGTTCCGCAGCGCGCGCGAGCTCGGGGTCGGCGACGGCCCGCTGGTCGCGGTCCTGTCGGGCGGGAACATCGACCCGGCGCTGCTGTCCCGTATCCTGGCATCAGACACCGAGTCCTACACTGGGTAGTGCGCGGCTGGTTCCTGCCAACAGGGGACCGGCTGGTTTCTGCCAACTGGGGAACAGATGCGAATCGGACTTGCGTACACGTGCGCACGCATTCTGATGCTCGTCGTCGCGGCCTTCCTGCTTTACCTGGCGGGCGCGCGGGGGTTCCTGCTGGTTCTGCTGGCGTTCGTCATCAGCGCGCTGGCCAGCTACGTGCTGCTGTCCAGGCAGCGCCAGGCCATGTCGGACGCGCTGA
Organism: Trebonia sp.; assembly: GCA_030038035.1. The sequence continues at coordinate 8,221 of JASHPP010000366.1, read as the reverse complement.
ACAGGCGGCTGAACAAGGCCGGCCGCAAGGCCGCCGAATTCCGCGCCAGGATCGAGGAAGGCGCCGCCGCCGAAGACGCGGCCGAGGACGAGAACGAGGACTCCGCCCAGTCCCCCCGAACCAAGCAGCGATAGCGAGCCGCACACCCCCCGGAGCAGGTGCGCCGTCAAGGCGCAGCCGGGGGGTTCCGGGGGGTCGTCCCCCCGGGAAAAGCAGCCGTTCCGTTCCGCAGTCTCCCCGGAGCAGGTGCGCCGTCAAGGCGCAGCCGGGGGGTTCCGGGGGGTCGTCCCCCCGGGGGGAACGAGCCAGCGGCCCCGGGTGAGCAGGGCGAGCACGGCGGCGAGCGCGTCCCGCCGCGACACGACCGATGTGTCGATCACCAGATCCGCGTCCGCCGGCTCCTCGTAGGGGTCGGAAATCCCGGTGAAGGAGTCGATCAGCCCCGCGCGCGCCTTCGCGTACAGCCCCTTCCTGTCGCGCTGCTCGCACACCGCGAGCGGCGTGGACACGTGCACGAGCAGGAAGTCCCCGACCTCGCCGACCATCGACCTGACCGCGGCCCGCGCGGCCGCGTACGGCGCGATCGGCGCGCAGATGGCGATCCCGCCGTGCCGGGCCACCTCGGCGGCGACGTAGCCGACCCGCGCGATGTTCAGGTCGCGGTCCTCCCTGGAGAACGTGAGCCCGGCCGACAGCAGCCGGCGCACCAGGTCGCCGTCGAGCAGCGACACCGTCCTGTCGCCCCGCTCGAGCAGCGCGTCCCGCACGTCGCGGGCGAGCGTCGACTTGCCGGACCCGGACAGGCCGGTGAAGAAGACGACCAGGCCGCGCTCGGATCGCGGCGGCCGGGCGCGGCGCAGTTCGGCGGCCACCCCCGCCGGCATCAGCCACGGCGGAACGCTCTCGCCCGAGTCGAGCAGCGCGCCGAGTTCGCCGTCGGACAGTTCGCCCCGCTCGGCACCCGGCTCGATCAGGCCGAGGGGCCGCCAGACCTCGGAGACCGGGTCGTAGGCCCACTCGCCAAGGGCAAGAACCTCGACACCGAACTTTTCAAAAACCGATTCTTCCGAACGATCCCGGCCGGCTCCCTCGGTCAGCATGTGCGTCGCACCGTGCGAGGCGGCGACGACCACCTGCGCGCGCAGCTCCTCGTCCGGATCGGCCCGTGGCGGCAGCGGTACCGGGATGACCAGCGTGCCGTCGGGCAGCTGCCGCGCCGCGGCGAGGACGGCCCGGACTAGCGCTTCCGGCCTGCGCACCACGCCGGCCGGGCCGGCCACGAGCGGGAGCAGCAAGATCCGCGCCTTCAGCTGCCCGGCCAGGTGCCTGAGCTGCCCGATGTGCCGCTGGCCGAGCGGACGCCTGGTGGCCAGCGCGAGCACGGGCGCGCCGGCCAGCTCGTGCCGCACGTCGGAGGGCGCCCGCCGCAGCGTGCGGAACGGCCCGTGTTCTGCGGCGCGCAGCGCGGTGACCGGCCCCGCGACGCGCAGCATGCCCCCCGCGGCGTCGCCGTGGGCACGCTCGGTGATGTCCACGACGGCCAGCGGCGAGCCTTCGGTGTCCTGCAGGACCAGGTGCCCGGCGTCGCCGGGCAGCGCGCTCGCGGGCACGGTGAGCGTGACGGGCACCGGCCACGGAGTGCCGTCGGCGAGTTCGCGGCGCGCCGCGACGGCGGCCAGGTCGGCGGTGGTCAGGTATCCCGTCAGCGGCGCGAAGGCGCCGGAGGTGATCAGCTCAAGCTCCCCGAGCTGCGCCTCGCCGGGGGTCCAGGCCGGCCACTCGGCCAGCTCCGCGGGCAGCTGGTCGGCCGTCACGTGCGCCTCTTTTCGTTATTCCCCGTTGGCGTAAACCAGCCGGCGTGTGCGTGCTGTCCGCCGCCTGGGGTCGTCACACGACGCGGGCGAAGCGGTCCTGCGGCTTGCGGATCACGTACAGCAGCTCATCGTGGCCGTCGTCGAAGCGTCCTCCGGTTAGCCGGGAGATGACAGTGCAGGTGATACGCACCGACGATGATATCGCCGTCGGCCGTCCGGGCAGCGTCAGCCGCGCGCCGCGCGCCGCGATGACCAGTCCGCGCATCAGCGTGTAGGAGGCGATGCCCTGGTCGCAGACGGGCTTCTCGTACACGGCGGGGAACGGGCCGGGGACGCCCGGATGCAGCCGGGACCAGATGGCCTTGCGGGCCGGCCGCGGCAGCAGCCGGTCGAGCAGGCCCGCCGCGCAGCGCCGGTCGCCGGTTCGCAGCAGCAGCAGGCCGCCCGGTTTGAGCGCGCTCACCAGCCGGTCGAGCACCAGCTCCACATGCTCGATCCGCTCGAGCAGCAGCGCGCAGTACACGATGTCGAACCCGCGCTGCTGGACCGGAACGGTGCGCAGGTCGCCGGTGATAACGTGGTCGTAGGCGCTCCCGGTCTGCTGCAGTACCTGCCTGGCCAGCGGGTGGTCGGCGTCCACCGCGGTAACCGAGATCTCGAACCCGCCCTCGGCAAGCTCGGCGATGCCGAGTTCGCGAAGCGGGGCTAGGCAGCCCGCCTGGAGCAGGCTGACCGGCTGGCCCAGGCACTGCAGCACATAGTCACGCAGCGGCTCGGCGAAGAACCGGTCCGTCGTCCGCCGCGTACCAGGTGCGCCACGGTCAGCAGTAGTCATAACACCGCATGGTAGTTGATCAACTACTCAGCGCATTACCTTTGCCTCAGGCATACGGGCTGGCGCCTACCGACCGCGACCGGCCACGTAAGCTGGAGGTTGCCGAAAACTTCGACATTGGGACAGTATGAGCCTCGCCGGACTACTAGCCGCCGTAGCCGAAGATCCCCAGCTAAGCAGCCTCCTCGCCGGCAGTGACGCGCCCGAGCGCGACATCGTCGCACCGTCCGCGCTTCGCCCGCTGCTCGTCGCCGCGCTTGCGGCCGGCCCGGCAGGCGGCCGCGATCGCGATCGCGGCCGCGGTCCAGGCCGGTTCGTGCTCGCGGTAACCGCGACCGCGCGGGAGGCCGACGACCTGACCGCGGCGCTTGGCGCGTTCCTGCCGCCGCACACCGTCGCCTGCTTCCCCGGCTGGGAGACGCTGCCGCACGAGCGGCTGTCGCCGCGCTCGGACACGGTGGGCCAGCGGATCGCAGTCCTGCGCCGCCTCGCCCATCCCGCGGGCCTGGCCAAGCATGGTGATAACAGCAAGAACCATGGGGAACCCGCAGGCCGGCTCGCCGGTGATAACAGCAAGGGTGATGGGGAACCCGCAGGCCGGCTCGCCGGGGACAACAGCAAGGGTGACGGGGAACCCGCAGGCCGGCTCGCCGGTGATAACAGCAAGGATGATGCCGCGCTTGCCGGGCCCCTCCAGGTTGTGGTCGCCCCGGTGCGCAGCGTCCTGCAGCCGATCGTGGCGGGGCTCGGGGACCTGGAGCCGGTGCGGCTGCGGGCGGGCGACGACGCCGACCCCGACGACGTGATCGCCCGGCTGGTGGAGATCGGCTACGCCCGGGTGGAGATGGTCACCAGGCGAGGCGAGCTCGCTGTGCGCGGCGGGCTGCTCGACATCTTCCCGCCCACCGAGGAGCACCCGCTGCGGGTGGAGTTCTTCGGCGACACCGTGGAGGAGATCCGCGTCTTCCGCGTGGCCGACCAGCGCAGCTCGGGCCAGGCGCCGCACGGGCTCTGGGCGCCGCCCTGCCGCGAACTGCTGCTCAGCCCGTCGGTCCGGGCCCGCGCCAAGGAGCTGGCGGACCAGCACCCGGCGCTCTCCGAGCTGCTCGGCAAGATCGCCGACGGGATCGCGGTCGAGGGCATGGAGGCGTTCGCGTCGGTGCTCGCCGACCGGATGGAACTGCTGCTCGACCACGTGCCGCTCGGCGGCGTCGTGGTCGCCTGCGACCCGGAGCGGATCAGGACCAGGGCGATCGAGCTTGTCGCGACCAGCCAGGAGTTCCTCGAAGCGTCCTGGGTGAGCGCCGCCGCCGGCGGCGAGGCGCCGGTCGATCTCGGCGGGTCCGCGTTCCAGCCGATCGCGAAGATCCGCGAGTCCGCCGCCGACCTCGGCGTCCCGTGGTGGACGCTGGCGCCGTTCGGGGCAATAGAGGACTTCGATGAGGGCACGGACGGTCAGGCAGAACCAGCTGACGACCAGAGCCGGCCGGGATCGTTCGGGATAATAAATGCCAAACCCGCTCCCGCCTATCGCGGTGATACGGCGCGGATGCTCGCGGACGTGCGGGCCGCGCTCGCCGACGGGTGGCGGGTCGTGCTGGTCACCGAGGGGCACGGCCCCGCGCAGCGGCTCGCGGAGATGCTGCGCGGTGAGGGGTTCGGCGCCCGGCTCGGCGACATCGCGGCCGAACCCGAGGCCGGCGTGCCTTACGTGTCCACCGGCGAGCTGCGGCAGGGCTTCAGCTGGCCGGCGGCGCGGCTGGCCGTGCTCACCGAGGCCGACCTCGCGGCGCGCGGCGCGTCCCGGCCGGGCACCAGGGACGAACGGCGGATGCCGTCCGCCAGGCGGCGCGGCGGGGTCGACCCCCTGCAGCTCAAGCCGGGTGACTACGTGGTGCACGAACAGCACGGCGTGGGCCGGTACGTCGAGATGACGAGCCGGACCGCCGCGGGAGCCACCCGCGAGTACCTGGTGCTCGAGTACGCGCCGGCCAGGCGCGGGCACCCGCCTGACCGGTTGTACGTGCCGACCGACCAGCTGGACGAGGTCACCAAGTACTCCGGGGGCGAGGCGCCAGCGCTGCACCGGCTCGGGGGCGCCGACTGGGCCAAGACCAAGGGCCGGGCGCGCAAGGCGGTGCGCGAGATCGCCGCCGAGCTGATCCGGCTCTACTCGGCGCGGATGGCCTCGCCCGGGTACGCGTTCGGGCCCGATACGCCGTGGCAGCGCGAGCTCGAGGACGCCTTCCCCTACGTGGAGACGCCCGACCAGCTCGCGGCCATCGACGAGGTCAAGCACGACATGGAAAGGCCGGTGCCGATGGACCGGCTGATCTGCGGTGACGTCGGCTACGGCAAGACGGAGATCGCCGTGCGCGCGGCGTTCAAGGCGGTGCAGGACGGCAAGCAGGTCGCGGTGCTCGTGCCGACCACGCTGCTCGCGCAGCAGCACCTCAACACGTTCTCCGAGCGGTACGCGCCGTTCCCTGTGATGGTCAGGCCGCTGTCGCGGTTCCAGTCCGACGCCGAGGTGGCGGACACACTGCGCGGCATGGCCGAGGGGTCGGTGGACGTGGTGATCGGCACGCACCGGCTGCTGTCACCCGAGACCCGCTTCAGGCGGCTCGGCCTGGTGATCATCGACGAGGAGCAGCGGTTCGGCGTCGAGCACAAGGAGTACCTCAAGCGGCTGCGCACCGAGGTGGACGTGCTGGCGATGTCCGCCACGCCGATCCCGCGCACGCTGGAGATGGGCGTGGCCGGCATCAGGGAGATGTCCACGATCCTCACCCCGCCCGAGGAGCGGCACCCCGTGCTGACCTTCGTCGGCGGTTACGACGAGAAGCAGATCGCCGCCGCGATCCGCCGCGAGCTGCTGCGCGACGGCCAGGTGTTCTACGTGCACAACCGGGTGCAGTCGATCCGCAAGGTGGCCGCGCGGGTGGCCGAGCTCGTCCCCGAGGCGCGGATCGCGGTCGCACACGGGCAGCTGAACGAGCACGAGCTCGAGAAGATCATGGTGGACTTCTGGGACCGCGCGATCGACGTGCTTGTCGCGACCACGATCGTGGAGTCGGGGCTCGACATACCGAACGCGAACACGCTGATCGTGGACCGGGCCGACGCGGCCGGGCTGTCCCAGCTGCACCAGCTGCGCGGCCGGGTGGGCCGTGGCAGGGAGCGGGCCTACGCCTACTTCCTGTACCCGCCGGAGAAGGCGCTGACCGAGATCGCGCACGAGCGGCTGGCCACGGTCGCGCAGCACACCGAGGTCGGCGCGGGCATGTACGTGGCGCTGAAGGACCTGGAGATCCGTGGCGCCGGCAACCTGCTGGGCGGGGAGCAGTCAGGGCACATCGCCGGCGTCGGGTTCGACCTGTACGTCCGGATGATCGGCGAGGCGGTGCGCGAGCTGCGCGATGACGCGCCGGCCGAGCGGCCGGAGGTGCGCGTTGAACTGCCGGTGAACGCGCACATCCCGCACGACTACATCCCCGGCGAGCGGCTGCGGCTGGCGGCGTACACGTCGATCGCGGCGATCGACTCCGAGCCCGACGTCGACGCCGTCCGGGGCGAGCTCACCGACCGGTACGGCGAGCTGCCGCTGCCGGCGGCGACCCTGCTTGACGTGGCCCGGCTGCGGTTCGCCGCGCGCCGCGCCGGGCTGACGGACATCACGTTGCAGGGGTCGCACGTCCGGTTCGCCCCGGTCGTGCTGCCTGATTCGCGTGTGGTGCGGGTTCAGCGGCTCTACCCGAAGACGGTGCTCAAGCCGCCGGTGCGTACGATGCTGGTACCGGTGCCGAAGACCGCCACGTTCGGCGGGGAGCCGCTGCGTGACACCGAACTGCTCGCGTGGTGCGCGGAGGTCATCCGTTCGGTACTCTCCGATTCGTAACTCAACGACCGGAACGCCTTGACGTCCGGGAAGCTCGATCGTCCGGGAAGGGATCGCCTGTGTTCGGCAAGCCTGGCGCGGCGGCGCGTACGGCCGCCTTCGGCGTCCTGTCCATCAGCACGTGCGTGGCGCTGGCCGCGTGCTCCCCGGTCAAGTTCGGCGCGGCGGCGGTCGTCGGCGACCAGCGGATCAGTGTTTCGGCGCTTGACACCCAGGTCTCGAACCTGAAAGCGGCGGCCGCGCCGTACGGGAGCCAGATCTCGCTGACGGCCGCGGAGATGCCGGCCGCGGTGCTCGGCTGGCTGATCAAGTTCCAGATCGGGAACCAGATGGCCGCCGCGGCCGGCGTCTCGGTCACGCAGGCGCAGGTTCAGGCGGGCACCGCGGACATCAACTCGGAGGCCGCCGAGGCGGCGGAGGAGGAAGGCCTCAGCAGCGCGCAGGCGGCGCTGCTGAACGCGGGAGTCACGCCGCAGATGCTGCCGCTCCTCGGCCTGTTCCAGGCCCAGGAGCTCGCGATCGCCGAGAAGAGCAACGGCGGCAAGCTGCCGACCACGACCGCGCAGGACAACGCGGTGAGCGCGCTGCTCACGAAGGATCAGTGCGCCGCTGCCAAGGACCTGAACATCCAGGTGAACCCGCAGTTCGGGCGGCTGGATTACAGCCAGCTCACGGTCGTCCCTGTTAACGACACGCTGTCCCGGCCGGCCGGGACGCCGTCGCCCGCCGACACCTCGGGGCTTACCCCGGCGTCGTGCTGACGGTCCTGCTGACCAGCTCGCGGGTGGCGCCGGGGCTGCTGACGTGGCAGGCATGGTCGGCGCTGCGGTCCGCTGCGCGGGTGCTGGCCGGGTCGGCAGACCATCCGCAGCTGCCGGCGCTGAGAGCGGCCGGGGTGAACGCCGAGGTCGTGTCAGGCCCGCATGACGGCCAGTCACTGGCGGCGGCGCTGCACGCCGCAGTCGCGGCCGGGGCCGAGCCGGTGGTGTGGCTGGCCCCGCCGGGGCAGGACGCGGATCCCGGCCTGCTGACCGCGCTGGCGGAGCCGCCCGTGCTCCTGCACGGCTCGCGCGACCTGCCGGGCGCCCACCTGCTCGACGTGGTCGGGGTCATGGACGCGCTGCGCGTTTCCTGCCCGTGGGACGCACGGCAGACGCACGAGTCGTTGCTGCCCTACCTCCTCGAGGAGGCCTACGAGGCGGTCGAGACCGTGGAGGGCGGGGACCTGACCGCGCTGCGCGAGGAGCTTGGCGACGTGCTGCTCCAGGTGCTGTTCCACGCCAGGATCGCCGCCGAGCGGTCGCCGTCCGACGGCGGCTTCACGATCGACGACGTCGCCGACACGCTCGCCGCCAAGCTGATCAGGCGGCACCCGCACGTGTTCGGCTCGGTGGCCGTCTCCTCCGCCGACGACGTCTCGGCGAACTGGGAGGAGATCAAGAAAGCCGAACGCACAGAGCGGTCCGCGGCGTCCGGTTCCCAGCCGCCGTCCGTGCTTGACGGAGTGCCGTTCGGGCAGCCGGCGCTGTCGCTGGCCGCGCAGCTGCAACGGCGGGCGGAGCGGGCGGGCTTTCCCGCGGCCGCTGCTGGCGCGGCCGCTGCTGGCGCGGGCGAAGGGGCCTCGCCGGCGGAGGAACTCGGCGCTGAGCTGATGCGCGTGGTGGCCAGGGCGCG
>JASHPP010000365.1 GCA_030038035.1 Trebonia sp. | reverse complement strand
CCGCCCACGAGCACCCGCTCGACCGCATTGTCCGTCCCGTCCGCGCGTGCGTACAGGACCGACGGGCGGTGGATCTGCGCGCCCTGGCGGATCTCGATTTCCTCGCCGAACCTGATCCTGCCGTGCCGGGCGAGGTGCAGCGCCAGCGGGCCGGCGGCCGACCCGGTCGCCGGGTCTTCGGGAACGCCGAGGGCGGGCGCGAACATCCGGGTGGTCCAGCCGCCGGGAGTCTGCGTGTAGCAACTGGCGTTCACCGGGAGCCTGGCGAGCTTTTGCATGTCCGGCCGCAGCCCGGCGAGCGCCTCCTCCCCGTCGATCTCCACGTAGACGTTCAGCGGGCCGTTGCGGTACCACTCGACCGGCAGGCCGTCCGGTTTGCCCGTCGTGCCCAGCGCGTCGAGCAGCTCGGCCGTGTGGTCATAGGCGCCCCAGGCCGGGATCGGCTGCGACATCCGGCCGAACGTGATCGCGTCGCCGTCCCGCTCCAGTTCCACCGGTACCAGGCCAACGCCAAGCTGGAGCGTCACCGTGTGCTTGCCCAGCATCTCGGCGAGCACCCAGGCCGAGCCGAGCGTGGGGTGCCCGGCGAACGGCAGTTCGGCCCCCGGCGTGAAGATGCGGACGTGAGCGTCGGCATCTTCATGGTCAGGGGGAAGGAAGAAGACCGTCTCCGCGAAGTTCATCTCGCGGGTGGTCTTGAGCATCAGGTCGGCGTCCAGGCCGCGCCCGTCCGGGAAGATGCCAAGCTGGTTGCCTTCTAGCGGGGTGCCGGTGAACACGTTCGCGACGAGGAAGCGGCGGACCAGCGGCCCGCCGTCGGCCGGCTCGCCGGCCCACAGGGAGGTCTGAGGAACTCGCACGGTTGCGAGCGTACCCCGATCGATCAGGCGCGCCCGGCGGCCCGACCGCGCCAGGACACCGCCCGGCCGGAGTAGTGCCGCCGCGCCGAGTCGGCGGTCATCGCCGCGTAGAGCATGGCGATCAGCGGCAGCATGGGGGCGCGCAGCGGGCAGAGCCGGTAGAAGCGCAGCATCGGCAGGTAGCTGACGGTCATCAGCGCCCAGCCGGACAGGCCGGCCGCGCCGGCGAGCAGTGCCGGGATTCTCGTGCCCGGGCCTTCGCCGGCGGCGGCCGCGGCCAGCCACGCGATGGCCCCGGCGGGCGGCACGGCGTACAGCAGGAGCAGGCCGGCGATCGTCCCGGCGAGCAGCAGCGGGGAGTACCTGAGCTGGGTATACGCGGACCGGGCGATCATGTGCCACAGGCTGGCGAGGCGCGGGTAGGGGCGGGCGCTCTGCACCTGCGCGGTCAGGCCAAGCCAGCACCGGCCGCCGTCGCGCTTGAGCAGCGTGGCGAGCGCCACGTCGTCGATGAGCGCGCCGCGGATCCGCTCGAGGCCGCCGGCTTTGTCCAGGGCGTCCCTCCTGACCAGCATGCAGCCGCCGGCCGCCGCGGCCGTCCGGCTGCGCTGGTGATTGACCTTCCTGAACGGGTAAAGCTGGGCGAAAAAGTAGACGAAGGCGGGCACGATCAGGCGTTCCCACGCCGTGTGCGCGCGCAGCAGCGCCATCTGCGAGACGACCGCCCGGTTATCGCTCTCGGCGGCCGCGACTAGCTCGCGCAGGGCGCCCGGCGCCCAGTCGATATCCGCGTCGGTGAACAGCAGGTACGGCGAAGGTTCGGCCGCTGCGCGGCTGGCGTCCGCGTCCGGCGCGCTGGCCGCCACCCCTTGCGCCATCGCCCACACCTTGCCCGCCCAGCCGGCTGGCCGGGGCTGGCCGGCCACGACGGTCAGCGGCGCGGCGCCTCCTCGCGCTCCTCGCGCTCCTCGCGCTTCTCGGGCTTCTCGCGCGGACTTGGCGCCGAGTCCGGCCGCGATCTCCCCCGTGCCGTCCTCGCTCCGGTCGTCCACCAGAATGACCCGGAACTCCCCTGGGTAATCCTGCGCCAGCAGCGCGGGAAGCGTCACCGGCAGCATGTCCGCCTCGTTCCTTGCAGGCACGACCGCGACCACGCCCGGCCAGCGTTCCGGGCTTACCGCGGCTGGCAGCCGCTGGCTGGTCAGCCAGTACCCCCCGTGCGCCGCCAGCAGGAACACCCAGGCCACGGCGGCGGCGGCGGATGCGATCGCGAGTCCGAGCACACAGGCAGCTTGGCACACAAGCGCCGGCCGGCTGGCGCCCGGCCTTGGCGGCGAGGCCCACGCCACCGATAGGGTTGGCGGCGGGAGCCCCACCGCCAACTCATGTCGCCGGGCTAGCTGACCTCGCGGAGCAAGCCGGTGTCCACGTCGAACACGAAGCCGCGGATCTGGTCCGTGTGCGGGACGAAAGGGCTGGCCTTGATCCTGGCGATCGACTGCCGGACGTCCCCGTCCAGGCTGGCGAACGCCTCGGCCGCCCAGGGCGGCCGGATCCCGGTGTCGGCTTCGATGGCCGCCTTGAACTGATCGTCGGTGAACGTGAGCATTCCGCAACGGGTGTGGTGGATGAGCACGATCCCAGTGGTGGCGAGCAGTCGCTGGCTGATCGCCAGCGAGCGGATCGCGTCGTCGGTGACCACGCCGCCGGCGTTGCGGATGACGTGCGCCTCGCCCTCGGTGAGCCCGAGCGCGCCGTACACGTTGAGCCTGGCATCCATGCAGGCGATCACGGCCAGGCCGGCCGTGGGGCGGTGCGGCAGCGGACCGGGAAAGGTCGCGGCGTAGCGGGCGTTCCTGGCGAGCAGTTCGTCGTGCACGCTCATGCCGTCACCGCTCGCGCCCGCGAGCCACCATTTCATTCACGCTCGCTAATATAGGGCATTTCATGATATTCCCGATATAGGCAACACGCGTCGCAGCGGCGGGTGCGGCAGGGCGGCCGCGTTTGCGACGGCAAGCGTCTGGCAGGGGCGCCGTGCATCACCGTTTCGTTACCGTCCCGCAGCAACCACAGATCTGGTTGAAGCGTCCCCAGGTTGAGATAATTAGTTGAAGAAATGAAGAAAGGCGTGAGCGTCATGGGTGGTGTGCGGACAGGCGGCAAGCTGCGGGCGCGCGCAAGGCTCGCGATGCTCGGCGCATTTGCTGCGGCGGCGACCGCGATCGTTGCATGCAGTACCCTCCCGAGTGCCGCGTCGGCGGCTGCCACCAAGCCCGCGGCTCCCGTCAAGCCCGTCGCCGTCACCAAGCCCGCAGCCGCCGCGCGTTCCGCGTCCGCTGCGCCGCCCGCCGCCAGGCCCGCTACCGCTGCCCCGGCCTACACCCCGCCGAAGCGCGACCTTCGCGAGGGCATGAGCGGCACCGACGTCAAGGCGCTGCAGGAACGGCTCTTGACGCTGAAGTACTACCCAGGGCCGATCGACGGCATATTCGGCAGCGACACCCTGGAAGCGGTCTGGGCGTTCCAGGAGGTCAACCGCCTTTCCGTGAATGGCGTGGTCGGCCCGGCGACGAAGAAGGCCCTCGTGCATCCCCGCACCTACCAGGCGAAGTACCCGGGGCAGGCCGGGACCAGGGTCGAAATCGACCTGGGGCTGGGCGTGCTGGTCTTCTTTAAGGACCACAAGATCGCGCTGGTCAGCCATGTGTCGACAGGCGGCCACTACTACTTCTGCTCAGGCGGGACCTGCGACAACTACGCCGAGACCCCAACCGGCGAGTTCAACGCGCTCTACTTCGTCCCTGGCTGGGACCAGGGACCGCTCGGGGCGATGTACAACCCGACGTTCTTCAACTACGACGGATACGCGATCCACGGCGAATACAACGCCGACGTACCGGTCGAGCCGGTCTCCCACGGCTGCGTCCGGATCCCGTACGACATCGCCTCGTGGTTCTACCAGGACCTGACGATCAGCGAGACACCGGGCGTGGGCACCGAGGTCTGGATCTACAACCAGTGGACGACCTGGACCCAGGGCGACGGGTAGGCGGGTAGCGGTCCAGCCCGCGCGCCGCGGGCTGGACGCTGCGCTGCCAGCCGGGAGATAGTGGGAAAAGGGCGCCCGAGCGCGCCCTGCGCACTGCACCCGACCGGTAGGTGGTTTCATGCTCCAGGCCTTCGTGTTCGAGCGAGTCGGCGTCGTCGTCGGTGACCTCTACTTCCTTGACCCGAACCCGGGCCGGGGACAGGAGGGTCCCGAGCACGGGGTGCGGGTCGAGCTGCGCGTCTTCGACCGGGGCGAACTGAAGGGCACCATCTACTCCGCCACGCCGATCGAGGTCGGCCAGCCGATCTGGCGAGTCGACTTGCTCGAATCGGTGGACGGCACGCCCGGCAGCTTCAACCGGACCCATCACCACCCGAAGTTCACCGGCTGGAACCCCGGGCGGCGCGTGTTCGTCAGGGAGCTGTCGGCTGACCCGCTCGGCTGGCTGGGCGGGCAGCTGGCTGACCTGCCCGCGGTGCTCGTGCGCGCCGAGGTGCCCGCGGACGTGGCAGGCCCGAGCGACGCGCAAGACCTGCGTAATATCGCGCCCGCGATCGTGGGCGTGGCCGGCCTGCTGCTGGACAAGGTCCGCTCCGGCGAACTTGGCGTCGCACCCGCCGACCCTGCCAGCAGCATCAGGACCGGCTGGCTCTAATTCGCCGGCCGGCTGACCGCGGCCTATGGCCGGCTGGGGAGGGGCTGGCTTCGACCGGGCCGCGCGCTAACGGTTTGCCCGGCCGGCGAATGCCGCGGGCGCGCAAGCCGGACAGCACCGCGGCGATCGCCATGAAGCTGACGAAGGCGTAGAACGCCGCGTGCAGGCCGGTGGTGAACGCGTCGGCAAGCTGCCCGTGCAGCTGGGCGGTGCCCACGAAGATCGCGAACGCGAGCCCCCGGGAGATCGACCGCGATGCGACGAGGATCGCCACGGCGAACGAGAACACCATGCCGATGTTCGAGAACGTGCGCAGGATCCCGGACGCGATGCCGAACATGTCCGGTGGCGCCGCCTTCATCACCGCGGCGCTGTTCGCCGGGAAGAAGCAGCTGGTCCCGATCCCGTTCACCAGGCTGATGAGGACGATCAGCCACAGGGGCGTGGACAGCGT
>JASHPP010000364.1 GCA_030038035.1 Trebonia sp. | reverse complement strand
GGCGAGGCCGAGTTCATCGGAAAACTCGCCAGGCAGTACGGCTGGCACTCCGTGGTACTTGTGACGACGGCCGAGCAGGACACGCGCGCCCGCATTCTGGTGCGGCGCTGCTTCGCGGGCGACGTTTACGTCGTGACCGCATCGCAGCCGTTGTCATCGCTGCCCTACCAGATTGCCTATGGCTGGGGAGCCCTGCTCAAGGCTCTCGTGCTAGTAAGGGCCTGCTAATTCGGGGTTTCCCGGTGACCCCCGGCGCCCGCGGGCATGACAGCCGTCGCGTCATCACGGACCGCTCATTAGCTTCGCATACCTCGCTGTTCGGCTGTTCGGCGCAAAGCCAGCAAACCGCCATTAATTCCTTAAATAACAACAGATTGCGAGCTGTTCTCTCATATACCGCCACGCGGAGGCTGTGGCTGGTGCTATGGTGTGTCACGCACAGCAAGAGCGCGGTCACCCGCAGCGTCGCAATGAGGCCTATAGGCCGAATTACTGTTCACCTCCACGTGTTGGTTCGATGCATATGCCTGAAGGAAATCCAGCGTGCGGAAGGTATGAAATCCAACATGACAACTGCGTATCGGTCGAAAATCGCCCTCCTGATTCCCGAATTCGCGGTGCCGCTAGCGCGGAGTACTTATTATTTCGCCCGGAATGTAAGCACGGAGGCGCGGGCAAGGCTCATGCCTGTGCCGGCGGCCGATGACTTTTCACCCGTGTTCATCGTTGGCTGCGGACGGTCAGGGACAACATTGCTTGGCGAGCTCATCGCCAAGCACCCTAGGGTCAAGTTCATCTGCGAACCGTATGACCTGTGGGCCGCGGTCCACCCGGCCACAGACTTCCTGCAGATCTATAGGCATGGCGAGCACCACTGCATGCTGGATTCGCGTGCGGTCACCCGGGACACGAGAGTCCGTTTTCAGCGGGTTATGTCGCCGCGATGCGGTTTCACTCTCGTGGAGAAGAGCCCTGTTAACGCACTTCGGCTCGGTTTCCTGGACGCCATAGCCCCGAGCGCCCGGTTCGTGCACATCGTGCGTGACGGTGTCGAGGTTGCGCAGTCGATCGAGCGGAAGGCCTCAGGGGCTAGGCGCATGGCGTTCGGTCCGCCGCTGAATAACTGGTGGGGCGTCAGCGGCGCGAAATGGACCGCCCTTGTCCGAGACGGAAGAGAAGCCGGGTATTACCCCGATGAAGTATGGCACCTTACCACAGACGAGCAGCGGGGTGCCTATGAGTGGCTGGTATCTGTGCGCGAGATAAATGCCTGGCAGTCGCGGCTGGGACCGCGTTTGCTGGAGTTGCGACTCGAGGACCTCATTAGCGAGCCCAGGAAGCAGCTGAAGTCTGTGGTTGACTGGCTAGGCCTATCGCCTGGCAATGAGGAGTGGCTGGGTCAGGCCATCCAGCTTGTCCGCCCTATATCGAATGATTACAAGACGGAACTCATACTGCCGGATCAGATGCGAGCAGACTTCAATGAGCTCCAGGAGAGTTACCACTTCAAGGGGCGTGCGATAAGCGACGAGTCGTAGCCGCCGCGGCTCGTTCCTGATGAAGGCGATCAGCTCAGAGCCGCGCCAGCACGGCCGCCAGGGGCGGTGCATTCCTGTCTCGCTCCGACATGATCGTGACTGGCAGCGGCCACGGGATGGCGAGCCTGGGGTCGCTGTAAGCGATGCACGCGTCCTCGGCGGGATCGTGCGCCCGGTCGATCCTGTACGACACGTCCGCCGGGTCAGTGAGCGCCTGGAATCCGTGTGCGCAGCCGGCCGGCACGTAGAGGGAGACGGCAGGAGTATCACGCAGTTCGAAGCTCTCCCAGTTGAGGTAGGTGGGGGAGCTTGGGCGCAGGTCAACGATGACGTCGAAAATGGCGCCGTAAGAACACCGGATCAGCTTGGCCTCGCCTGCTCCGCGGCGCAGGTGCAGCCCGCGGATGACCCCGCGCGCCGAACGCGAGGAGCTGTCCTGGATGAAGCCATCCGGATCGAGTCCGGCTTCCCGCGCGATGTCCGCGTCGAACGTCCTGGAGAAGAAGCCCCGCTCATCGGTGTGCGGCACCGACTCGAACAAGAGCGCGCCCGCGATGCGCGGGACAGGGCTGACCTTCACGAGCCGGCCGCAGCACCGGTTACGGGCTCCAGGTGGGCCCACAGGTGCCAGCCCATGAGGGTCTGGCCAGGCAGGCCGTGTACCGGGAGCGGCGGCGCGTGCATGAAGCGCTTGTAGGTGCGCGTCACCCGGAACGACGGGAAGTCGCGGGAGATCCGCTTGCGGTCATACACCAGGGCGTACGGATTGGCCGGGCCGTCGGTGTTGTAGTGCGTGAACTCCGCAAGCCGCAGGTACCGGCCGAGTCCCATCTTCCGGGCGTTGGCGATGTGCGCGCCGAGCATACCGCCCGCGCCGTCGCCGGACTTGATGACACCCATGCTGGCCAGCGGGTACCCCGCGAGCACGGCCGCGCGGCGGATGAGGGCGATCGACACCAGGTAGTTCAGTGACCAGCGGGCGTACATCATGATCACCAGCTCACCGCCCGGCCGCAGGACCCGGTGGATCTCCTTCTCGGCCTGGCTGATCTCGGGCACGTGGTGCAGCACGCCGTGGCTGAAGACCATGTCGAAGGTGTTGTCGGCGAAGGGCAGCTCGAGCACGCTGCCCTGCCGCAGGTCCTCGAAGGGAAGGTTCCGCAGCGTCAGCCGGGTCCGGAGCCTTTCCACCGACTCGGCGGTCAGGTCGACGCCGGACCAGAGCGCGCCGCGGCGGATCAGGCTCTCGGAGTCGGCGCCTTCGCCCAGTCCGATCTCAAGGACCCGCTTGCCGTCCAGGTTCAGGGCATCGAAGCACATCAGCAGGTGGCTCTCGGTCCGGTACCGGAACCGGTCATAGTCGGTGAAGAACTTCTCGTAGTCCCCGCCGAAACGCTCCCGCAGCCCGCCCACCTGGGCATCGCCGCACGCGTGATGCTGCCAGAAATCCTGGACCGTCTGCTCGTCCATCAAATCCCTGCCCGCTGTGCTGACATCGCCCGCCCCCTAGCCAGCTGCCAAGACCCCAAGCGGTCGGCAGGTAGTAGTTTGTCATACCTGATCATGCCGTTGCCTGCTCTGATACGTCTCTGATACACCCCTGGTGAATGTGAAGCCGTGACGGCGATCACGTCCCCATCGGCTGACGCTCGGGCGGCCCAGGTGCGCGGACCCACGCAGATCCTAAAGAATCCTGTTACTTAGAGTAATTGCTCGGTATCATAGCGCATCCATCCCCACTCTACTGCTTTGAACTGCCGCGTCCTGCGGAAGCTCAGAAGGGGGGAGGCCGAGGGGGGATGGTCAAACCGGAATTCGGGGAGGAAGTGCGGAGGTCCCGGGGGCAACCGCACGAGCACGTCGGCTACGACATTCTCATTCTCGATGCCGAGCACAAACAGAGCCTGGCAAGCGCGCGGAGCCTCGGCCGGGCAGGACTGCGTGTCGCCCTCGGCGAGGCTCTCAACCAGTGCCGTCCGCATCCGCCACTTCCATCATTCCGCTCCCGCTATTGCGCCCGGTCGCTCGTCTTGCCGAGCTACGCCGACGATCCTGACGGATACGCGGCCGCGGTTGTCGCGTTCGTCCGCGAGTACCCGACCAAGGTCATCCTCCCGGCCGGGGATGCCACGTGCGTCACGCTGGTGCCGCACCGGCAGGAACTCGCCGCGCTCGGCACCGTGCTGGCCCTGCCGCCGGACGCCGCGGTTGGGATCGCCCTCGACAAGGACCGCACGCTGGAGGCCGCCCGCGAGCTGGGTATCGAATACCCGAAGTCGATGCGCATCGGCAGCGTCGAGGAACTGTCGGCCGCCATAGCCGAGTTCGGGTTTCCGTTCGTGCTCAAGCCCACCGTCTCATGGACAGGGAAAACGCGAAACCGGGCCCTTCCGGTCGAAGTCGTCGACAAGGCGGAGGCGGCCGAGGTGGCCGAACGCTTCCTCGCCGAAGGCTCCGTCGTCCTAGCCCAGGAATGGGTGCCAGGCCGCCGTGAGGGAGTGACGCTCTTTATCGCCGATGGCGAGGTCATGGCCAGTTGCGGGCATCTCGAGCTCCGCACCACGCCGCAGCTGGGCGGCGCCTCGGTGACGCGCGAGAGCATCGCGGTGCCGCAGGACGTTTACGACGCGGCCGTACGGCTCGCGACGGCAATCGGGGTAGCGGGCCTGTGCGAGGTGGAATTCAGGCGTAACGCGCAGGGTCGTCCGCTTTTGATGGAGATTAACCCGCGGATTCCCAGTACCCTCGACAACTCGATTAGGTCAGGAGTCGATTTTCCGCTGCTCATATGGCAGCTGGCGACCGGTCAGCCATTAAAGCGGGTCGACGGCTACCGCGCCGGTGTCCGGACGCGGTGGCTGCACGGTGACCTGCGCTGGCTCCGGGACAATAATCACCGCGCCGGCCGCCCGGATAGCGTGTCCCGATTCCACGGTATCTGGACATTTGTTTCCGAGTTCGCGCGCACTCGCCACTACGACTACTTCGATCTGGGTGACATGAGGCCTGCGATAGCGGAATTGCGATACACTGCGGCGGTTGTCCGGAGGTCACTGCGAGAGCAGTAGACCGCCGGGTTCTTACGGCGAGGAGGACTTGTGTCGTCCACTGAGGTGCTCATTATCGGGGC
>JASHPP010000363.1 GCA_030038035.1 Trebonia sp. | reverse complement strand
ACAGCGCGTGCCGGCCCGACTCGCGGGCGAACTTCGCGCCGAGCCAGCCCACGACCGCGATGCAGGCCAGGTTGACGATGACGAGCACCGCGGGCACCAGATCGTGCTGGCCGGCCGACAGGATCCACGCGACCAGCGGGTACCCGATCCTGGTGTACCGGTAGTTGCTGTCCATCGTGATGCCGTAGGCGGTCTTGGCCCAGTTGAACGGGTCAAGCGCGAGCCGGTAGTAGAACTGGCCGTCGTAGCCCTTGGACGGCACGTGCGGGACCTGGGCGGGCCCGGAGTACACGTGCCCGGCCATGATGAACAGGGCGATGTGCCCGGCGGCCCAGGTCTGCCAGCGGGCCAGCACGAAGGCCAGCCAGGCGAAGAACGCGATCAGGCCGGTGACGGCCGGGTGGTCGAGCCGCGCGAGGAAAGTCCCGCTACCGGTCCGCTGGGACGCCGCGGGGTCCGTCGTCGATGTGAGCTGCACCCGTGTTCATCCGTCCTGTGGGGAAATCAGCCGTCCTAGGGTAGGAGCACGCGAGAATGACTGCGCGCGCAGCCTACCAGAGACGGGGTTCAGGCTACTCTGTGACAGGTTAGGCGGGATGGCGTCCCAGAACAGGACAGATTGTGCAAGAGTGTATGACTCATATGCCGAAGCGGGATCGCGCCGACGATGCGAAGTGATGGCTGACCGTCATGCCTAACACCGCGCCAGGAGCGGAAAGGGTCGCGGGCGGCGTCAGCGAGGACGCCACGCCCGCCGCTCCCGCGCGCCCTGCCGCGCGGGCGTGGCGGTGGGCGGGCGCAGCCCTGTTCCTGCTGGTGGTCGTGGTCCTGTTCGACGCGTACCTGCACCTGTCGAAGACCTACCCGGAGAACTCCGACGAGGCCAACATCCTGCTGATGGCCAACGACATGCTGCACGGCAACGTGTACCTGTCGCACTGGTACGTGTCCGACGTGCCGTTTATCACCACGGAACTGCCGCAGATCACGCTGCTCGTGTGGCTGTTCGGGCTGCACCTGAACACCGCGCACATCGCGGCGGCGGTGACCTACACCCTGGTCGTTGCCGTCGGCATGCTGCTGGCCAAGGGCAGGGCGCACGGCTGGGCCGCGGTCGCGAGGATGGCGCTGGCGCTGGCGATCATGCTCGCCCCGCAGCCGGGCGTGGGCATCTTCGTGGTGATCTTCTCCGTGGGGCACATCGGCACCGCGCTGCCGGTCATGCTGACGTGGCTGGTCCTTGACCGGTTCGGCAGCAGGCCATACGTGCCGGTGATCGTCGCGGTGCTGCTGGCCTGGGCGCTGATGGCCGATCCGCTCGTGCTCGTCATCGCGGTCTACCCGCTGCTCGCGGTCTGCCTCGCCCGGGTGGTCACCGGGCTTTTCACCGGTGCGCGGGGCGGCGGCGGCTTGCGCGGCATGCGGCAGGGGCTGCTCGGCCGCCGGCTCGAGCTGTGGCTCGCGGCCGCGGCCGGGGTCGCCTACCTGATCGTCGCCTTGGGCAGGCAGCTGCTCGCGATGGCCGGGGGCTACGTGCAGCAGCCTGTCCCGTTCCAGCTTGACCCGGCCAGGAACTGGTGGTGGCAGGCCCGCGTCGTCGTGCACGGCCTGCTTGAGATGTTCGGCGCGTACTTCGTCCCAGGGAACTGGATCAACTATCTCAGGCTGGGCGATTACGTCGCCGAGCCGGCACCGTCCGGGCTGGACCAGGCCATCGCGCTGACCCACGTACTTGGCGTGGTGCTCGCCGTGTGGGGTGCGTGCGCGATCGCCCGCCGGTTCTTCTTCCGCGACGCCGACTTCGTGAGCCAGCTGCTGCTCGCCGGGATCGTCGCTAACCTCGCCGCCTACATCCCCAGTACGCTGGCCTTCGCGACGCCGCTGAACGTGCGCGAGGTTGCTCCGGTGCTGCCGTTCGCCGCGGTGCTGGCCGGCCGGATGCTCGGCGACCGGCTGCTCACCGGGCCGCTCGCCGCCGTCCGGCTGCCCGGCTTCCTGCGGGCCGGAGCGACCCCGTACGGCGATTCCGGCCGCGCCGACGGCGCAGGCAACGCGGTCCCCGGCGGCCAGGCAGCGACCGTGACCGCGCCCGCGGCCCCCGGCCCAGAGACCGGCATCACCCCGCAGCGCGAGGTGCGGGGCAAGGACCCGCGCCGGCGGAGCCTGCGGCTGCGGCTGGTGGCGATACCGCTTGTCGCGCTCTTCGGCTGGTACAGCTACGGCCTGTTCCGGCAGGCCGACACCCCGGCCGCGCCGACACCGCTCGCGGGGCTCGCGGCCTACCTGGAGGCCAACCACCTGAGCTACGGCCTCGGCGGCTACTGGATGGCGAGCCTCATCACGGTGGAGACCGGCGGCAAGGTCACGATCAGGGCGGTGACCTCGGCGTGCCTGCAGCCGTACAAGTGGGAGTCCAAGTCGGACTGGTACAGCGCGCGGTTGCACTCGGCCAACTTCGTCCTGCTCAGCCAGGAGCCCAACAACGGGTTCGCGGTGAACGGCGCCGCGCTGACGGTGCTCAACTACTGGTCCGCGCCGTCGCGGATCAAGTCGAAACCGCCGCGCACCTACTACGACGCCTACCCGCCCGACCCGACGCAGTGGCCGGTCCACATCGTCTACGGCGGCTACTACATCAACATGCTCCCCGAGACCAGCCACGGGAACTACGTCATCAAGAACGGGCACCGGGTTCTCGTGCCGGTCGAGATCTGGTACTACTCCGCGCGCATCTACCCGTTCAACCTGCTCGCCCGGCTGCAGCAGACGCTGCCGCAGGCACTGAGCTCCCCGCCGAAAGGGCTGCTCAAGGAACTGAAGCAGAACCATGACTTGCCGGTCCCCGCGTGCTAGTAGCCTGGGTAGGCCTACCAGAAAACCGCAGATAGTCAAGGCCGGAGCCATGGCTCGCGGCCGTGCCTGACCCGAGAGGTTTGTCATGCGACGCGCAGCCGCGCTTGTTGTCATACCGTTGCTCGCCGTCGCCGCCATCGCCGGCTGCGGCTCATCGTCGTCCTCCTCATCGGCCAGCGCGCAGCCCGCCGACACGTACAAGCTGGTGACCGCGACGGGGACGTTCGGCACCGCGCCGAAGGTGACGATCCCCGACAAGAAGGCCAGCGGGGCGCTGTACACCAAGACGCTCATCAAGGGCACCGGCGCGCCGCTGACCAAGTCCGAGACGCTGCTCGGCGACTTCGTGCTCTACGACTG
>JASHPP010000362.1 GCA_030038035.1 Trebonia sp. | reverse complement strand
CACGTCTGGCCGGGGAGCATCAGGTGCGGCGAGCCGCTGATCTTGGTCATCCCGGTGGTGTCGAGCGTGTACACCGACTGCGACGCCCCGGAGTTCATGCCGAGGTTGCCCGAGTAGCCGATCAGCGAGACGACCGGGTAGTTGGCGGCCGGGAAGACCGACTCCAGCGTCCCGTTGTCGTCGACCGCGGTCGGCACGAACACGCCCATGAACCCGAGCGAAGCGTCCGGGGCCTTCACCACGCCGTCGGAGAGCATCGTCGAGGTGTTCGCCGGGATGAACGGGGTCGCCGCATCGTAGACGAGTTTCCCGCCGGGCCCGGTCACCTTGAACACCGGCGCGTAGCCGTGCCCGATCAGGTACACCTTGGTCGCGTCCACCGACAGCGGATGGTTGACCTCGATGACGGCCTGATGCGCCGCCCCGCCCGGCGTTTCCGTGTACGTCACCGACGCCTTGAAGGACGACGGCTGTCCCTCGTTCTGCCCGCTCGTGATGTAGCTGGCGGAGAAATTGTTCAGCGTGATCGAGAACGGCGCGAGGTCGGACGCGCTGACGAGCCGTCCCGGATTGAACTCGGCGAGGGCCGAGACCGTGTCGGAGAACGAGTCGCCCTGGACGACCAGGTCGTAGGCCTTGTACCCGAACAGCCCGCCGAGCGCGATCGAGACCAGCACGCCAACCAGCGACAGGTGGAAGAGCAGGTTGCCCACCTCGCGCAGGTAGCCCTTCTCGGCCGACACCCACTGGCCGGAATCGCCCGCGGCGGGCCTGCGGAGGCGGAAGCGCTGACCGCTGAGGACGCCCGCGGCGCTGTCCACCGCGACGTCCGGCGGCAGCGCGGAGTCATAGGTCGTGGAGTGCGGCAGCCGCTTGAGGTTCCGCGGCGCGGGCGGCGGAGGCGTGCGCGCCGAACCGACCAGCCGGAAGGTCCGCGGCACCACGCACCCGATCAGGGAGGCGAATAGCAGCAGGTAAATCGCGGCGAACCAGGGCTGCGCGAAGACGTTGAAGAGCCCGAGGCGGTTGAGCCACGGCGCGAGCGCCGGATGCGAGGTGAAGTACTGCTGCACCGAGGCCGGGTCGGTGCCCTGCTGCGGCAGGATGGACCCGGGGATCGCGCCGACCGCGAGCAGGAAGAGCAGGATCAGCGCGGTCCGCATCGAGGTGAGCTGCCGCCAGGCCCACCGCGGCCAGCCGGCGGATGGTCCCGCCGTAGCGCCGGTGACGGTTCCGTCCAGTCCTGGTTCGCTTGTCCCGAACGGAGCCGTGGCGTCTGTGTCCGCCTGCGCCTGCTGCGGCGTGTGCACGTCGGTCATTGGCTCGCCGCCACGTCACGGAGCATGGTGACCATGCCCGAGTAGCTGACCGCGCCGATCACCAGGCCCGCGATGCGCCCGGTCCGGTCGATCACCACGGTCGTGGGGGTGTCGCTGACCGGCGCCACCTGCCCGAACTCCTGCAGCACCGTGTAGCTGGGGTCGTTCACGCTCGGGTAGGTGATGCCGACGCTGCGGGTGTAGGCGAGCGCGTTGGCCGGCGTGTCGCCGACGTCGTCGCCGAGGAAGGAAACTCCCTGCGAGCGGAACTGCTCGGCGAGCACCGCGAGCGTCGGGCCCTCGCTGCGGCACGGATCACACCAAGAGCCCCAGAAGTTGAGCACGACGATCTCGCCCCGGTAGCTGGCGAGCCTGATCGGCGCCCCGGTCAGCGAGGTCGCGGTGAAGTCGGGCGCGAGCGCGCGGTGCCCCACCGCGTACACGATCTGGTCGGTGTTGCCGTCGATGTAGCTGACCCCGCTCGCCGCGCTGCTGCCCTGGGTGAACGTGACCACCAGGGCGCCGGCGAGCAGCACGGCAGCGACGGCCGCCACGCTGACGACCGTCCGGCGCTTGGCTTTGAACACCGGCGGTCCCTTACGGTCTCCTACAGGGGGTAGTACGCCGACTATTGTGCCGCATCCGGATCGCGGACCTGTCGCCGGGGCGGCACTGCGTAGGAAACGCCGCTCAGCTCCTCGCCGGAGAAGGTCAGGCTGGTCACGCTCCCGAGCGCGCACTGGCGGGTGCCGGGGTTGTGCCACAGCCGCCGGCGCTCCGCGGCGAGGCGGCTCACCCAGATCGGCAGCTGGTGGCTGACGCACACCGCCTCGCCGCCGGGCGCGGCTTGCCTCGCCCGCTCGATGACCGCGCTCATCCGGGCCGCCACGTGCGTATACGGCTCCCCCCACGACGGCAGGAAGGGGTTCCACAGGTACCGCCAGTTCACGGGGTTCAGCGCCAGGCCGGCCAGGCTCACGGCCCTGCCCTCGAGCACGTTTCCCGACTCGATCAGCCGCTCGTCGGTGACGACCCGCAGGTCCAGGCGCCGGGCCAGCGGGCGGGCCGTCTCCTGGGCGCGTTCGAGCGGTGAGGCGAAAAGAGCCGCCACGGACCGTTCGGCGAAAAAATCGGCGGCGGCCGCGGCCATCAGCCTTCCGTTCGCGGACAGGTGATAGCCGGGCAGGCGACCGTAAAGGACGCCGTTCGGGTTATCGACTTCACCGTGCCTGAGCAGGTGAACGACGGTTGTCTGGGCCATGGCGCCGCCAGCTTACCGGCTCAGGCGAGCACCCACCGCTACGCGCCAAGCGCGCCGGCGGCGGCCCTGGCGGCCGCGGGGAGGGCGCCGGCGATCCGGGACAGCGCGGCGTCGTCGTGGGCGGCGGAGACGAACCACGCCTCGAACGCCGAGGGCGGCAGGTACACGCCGCCGTCGAGCATCGCGTGGAAGAACGCCGCGTAGGCGGCGGTGGACTGGTCCTTCGCCTCGGCGAAGTTCGTCACGGGACCGGTGCGGCCGAGGAAGACCGTGAACAGGTTCCCCGCCGCCGACAGGTAATGCGGCACCCCCGCCGCCGCGAGCGCCGACGACACCGCCTTGGACACCGCGGCGGCGAACGAGTCGACCGCGGCGTACACCTCGGCCGTGCAGGCCCGCAGCGTCGCCAGGCCGGCCGCGGTGGCGAGCGGGTTCCCCGACAGCGTGCCGGCCTGGTAGACGGGGCCCGCGGGGGCGAGCCGGGACATGATCTCCGCGCGCCCGCCGAACGCCGCGCACGGCAGCCCGCCGCCCATCACCTTGCCGAACGTCACCAGGTCTGCCCGCACCCCGTCCAGGCCGTACCAGCCGGACGCGCTGACCCGGAAGCCGGTCAGCACCTCATCCATGATCAGCAGCGCTCCGGAGGAGTCGCACAGCGACCGCAGCAGCGCGTTGAACTCTGGCAGCGGGGGGACCACGCCCATGTTCGCCGGGCATGCCTCGGTGATCACGCAGGCGATCTGATCGCCGCGGGCGGCGAACAGGCCGGCCACCGCGGCGTCGTCGTTGTACGGCAGCACCACGGTGTCGGCGGCCGACGCGCCGGTCACGCCCGGCGTGTCCGGCAGGCCGAACGTCGCCACCCCGGACCCGGCCGCGACGAGCAGCGCGTCCACGTGGCCGTGGTAGCAGCCCGCGAACTTCACCACGAGCGACCGGCCGGTGTAGCCGCGGGCGAGCCGCAGCGCCGACATCGTCGCCTCGGTCCCCGAGTTGACCAGCCGGACCTGCTCGACAGGCGCCCTTGAGACGATCTCGGCGGCCAGTTCCACCTCACCGGGCGTGGCCGCGCCGAACGACGTGCCGCGCGCGAGCGCCGCGGACACCGCCGCCACCACCGACGGGTGCGCGTGCCCGAGGATCATCGGCCCCCAGGAGCACACCAGGTCCACGTACTGGCGGCCGTCCACGTCGTACAGGTACGCGCCCGCACCCCGCTCGATGAACCTGGGCACCCCGCCGACCGGCCCGAACGCGCGGACCGGCGAGTTGACGCCGCCCGGCGTCAGCTCAAGCGCACGGGCGAACAGCTCGGCGGAGCGGTCCGGCACGGTCAGCTGCCCTCCCCCTCGCAGGCGTCGACAAGGAACTCGAGCAGCCGCAGCGCGTCAGGCAGCGGGTTCCCCGCGGGCTGCCGCACCCAGCGTACGTCCTGGCCGGTGCCGTACCGGGAGGGCGGTGCGAGCACGTAGCTGTCCCGGCAGTGCCAGCGCAGCGACTCGGTCTGGGTGGAGGTGTCAGGCGAGCTGTCCAGCCCGCAGGACCACCACTCCTCTTCATCGGCCGGCGCGCCCCTGGTGGCGACGAAGAACAGCATCCGCTCGGTGCCCGCGATCGCGACCGGCCCGGTCTCCACGCCAGCCCCCGCCGCCCTTGCCAGTGCCGCCGCGCCCGCCAGGGCCGGGACGTCGAGAACATCAAAAACCCGCCCGGTGACGAGTATCACATTCGCCTCAGGGCGGGCTTCCCACCACTTCGCAATCGTCTCGCTGTCTGCCGTCGCCTGCATCTGCCAGGTCGGTGACACCGGGTGCGCCCCCGGCGCCGGGCATCCGACGCGGTCGCACGAACACGCCCGGCCAGGCTCAGGCGTCCCGTCGATCCCCCGGCTGGAATGCACCCCTGGACATACCGGCCAGCCCATCGCGGCGTATTCCAGCGCGGCCGCGCCAAGCGCGGGCGGCCGTTGCGCCGCACGGCGGCGGCCTCGTCGCCGCATCATCGTCACCATCAGGCCCTGACTCCTAGTAGTCCACCGCTGCCTCCCACCCCGTCGGTCCGGGTATGCGAAGCACCCGCGGCATGCCGGTCGGTGGGATAGCGGAAATCGTACTCCGCCCAGCGGATCATTCCGAACGAACCCGCGCTGATCCGCGGGAGCTGCGACAACGCGGGCCGGGCCAAGCACAGCGCCAGCTGGCGGCCGTACGCGCGCCAGGCCGGGCAGGGGGCGCCGGCGGGCCGGCGGGCCCGGGCGTCCGGGCGCCCGGACAACATGGGACCCAAGCCGCAGGGACAAAACCGCATAATCCGGACAAAAAACATGCCGCTCGGGTCCTAAGTGGCCGACACCGTCCCACTATCTGAGATCGCCGGCACCGCAACCGGGCGGTGGCGGCTCGGGCCTCAGCGGAGGCGGCGGGAGACCTCCGTCGCCCAGTACGTGAGGATCACGCTCGCGCCTGCCCGGCGGATCGCGGTGAGGGTTTCCGCGATCGCCTTCTCGCGGTCCACCCAGCCGTTCGCCGCCGCCGCCTCGACCATCGCGAACTCGCCGCTGACCTGGTACGCGGCCACCGGCACGCGGACCGTGTCGGCAACCCGCCTGATCACGTCGAGGTAGCTGAGCGCCGGCTTGACCATCACGATGTCGGCGCCCTCGGCGAGGTCGAGCTCGACCTCCCTGACCGCCTCCAGCGCGTTGGCCGGATCCTGCTGGTGGGTGGCCCGGTCGCCGAACTTGGGCGCGCCCTCGGCGGCCTCGCGGAACGGGCCGTAGAACGCCGACGCGTACTTGGCCGAGTAGGCGCAGATCGGGGTGTTCGTGAAGCCCGCCTGGTCCAGTGCCTTCCTGATCGCCGCGACCTGCCCGTCCATCATGCCGCTTGGCGCGACCATGTGCGCGCCCGCTCGTGCCTGCGCCACGGCGACGCTCGCGTAGCGGTCCAGCGTGGCGTCGTTGTCCACGTCGCCCCCGGCGGTGACGATCCCGCAGTGGCCGTGGTCGGTGTACTCGCACAGGCACAGGTCCGCGATGACCACCAGGTCGTCGCCGGCTTCCGCCCTGATGTCGCCGATCGCGACCTGCGAGATCCCCTCGGGGTCGTCGGCGGCGCTGCCGGGCCCGTCCTTCTCCGCCGGGACCCCGAACACGATCATGCCGCCCACGCCGGCCTCGGCGGCCTCGGCGGCGGCCTTGCGCAGGCTTTCCCTCGTGTGCTGCACGACGCCAGGCATCGACCTGATGGGCTGCGGCTCGCTGATGCCCTCCTTGATGAACACGGGAAGGACCAGTTCGGCGGGGCGCAGCGCGGTCTCGGCCACCATGGCGCGCAGCGCGCGCGTGCCGCGCAGCCGCCGCGGCCGGACCTGCGGGAATCCAGCGGTCACGGCGAGCTCACCGCAGCCTGCGGCGGGCGCCGCGGCGGCGCTCGCTCGGGCGGCGCAGCGGCTCGCCGGCCACGGCGGCCGCGTCCCGCTGCGCCGCGCCGAATTCGGCGAGCGCGTCGACGAGCGCGGTGACCGACGGCCTGGGCGCGGTGACGTCCACCCGCAGCCCGAACTCGGCGGCGGTCTTGGCCGTCTGCGGGCCGATCACGCCGATGACCGTCACGGCGTGCGGCTTGCCGGCGATGCCGACCAGGTTCCTGACGGTGGACGACGAGGTGAACAGCACCGCGTCGAACCCGCCGCCCTTGATCGCCTCCCTGATCGGCGCCGGCGGCGGCGCCGCGCGCACCGTGCGGTAAGCGGTCACGTCTTCCGCCTCCCAGCCCAGGTCGGTCAGCCTGGCCAGGAGCGTCTCCGTCGCGATGTCCGCGCGCGGCAGCAGCACCCGGTTGATCGGGTCGAGCAGGTCGTCGAACGGCGGCCACGCGTCGGCCAGGCCCTCGGCCGACTGCTGGCCCTCCGGGGTCAGGTCTGGCCGGATGCCGAAGTCACGCAGCGCGGCCGACGTCTGCTCGCCGACCGCCGCCACCTTCACGCCGGCGAAGGCCCGCGCGTCGAGGCCGTACTCTTCGAGCTTCTCGCGTACCGCCCTGACCGCGTTGGTCGAGGTGAACGCCACCCACTGGTACCTGCCGGTGACCAGGCCCTTGACGGCGCGTTCCATCTGCTGCGGGGTGCGCGGCGGCTCGACCGCGATCGTGGGCACCTCCTCGGGCACCCCGCCGTACTCGCGCAGCCGGTCGGAGACCGCCGAGGCCTGCTCCCTGGTCCGCGGCACCAGGACCCGCCAGCCGAACAGCGGCTTGGTCTCATACCAGGAGAACCGGCCCGCCGCGGCCGCCGCGGCGCCCACGACCGCCACGGCGCCGCCCCGTGTCGTCGCCACGGTCACCCCGGCCGCCTTGAGGTCGGGCCCGATCCGGCCGAGGGTGGTGGCGACCGTCTGCTGGTCGGTGGTCGTGCCGTCCCAGGTGATCGCGAATGGCGTCACGTCCGGCCAGCCCGCCGCGATGAGCATCTTCCCCAGGTCCTGCGGGGCCGTTTCCGCCCCGATCACCACGAGCGTGCCGGGGCCGTAGCTGACCTGGCTGGCCTCGGCGGCGTAGATGACCCGCAGCTCGCCGCCGCCTTCGCTGGTCAGCGGGATGCCGGCGTAGCCAGGCACGGCGGTGGCGGCGGGAACGCCTGGGACGATCTCGAACCGCGCCTTCGCGTTCGCGCACGCCTGGACCTCGCCGACCGCGCCGCTCAGCAGCGGGTCGCCGGGGTACAGCCGGACGGCGAGACCGCCGGCCTTGGCCGCCTGCAGCAGCGTGCGCGCCGTTCCCGCCACGTCAGCGGGCTCGGCGACCTGGGCGTCCGGCCTGATCAGGTGGCGGAGCCGGTCCGCTACCTCGGGCTCTGCCACGACGAGGTCCGCGGCGCCGAGCAGCCGGATCGCGCGCATGGTAAGCAGGGCTTCGTCTCCAGGGCCGACGCCGGCGAACGCGACCCAGCCGTCCATGTCAGTCATGCGCTCCTCCTTCCCGGTGGCGCGGACCAGCCGGATCCCCGTCGGTCTTCGCGCCTATCAGGCCCGCGGCGCCGAGCGCCAGCATCCGCGCCGCCAGCTCGCGCCCGAGGCGCGCCGCGTCCCCCGCGTCCGCTTCCCCCTGTTCGCGAACCACCGCAGTCCCGCCCAGCACCACGCCCTGCAGGTGCAGCCGGTCCGTTCCGGCCGCGTACGCGCCGACCGGCGCGCTGCACCCCGCCTCGAGCGCGGCAAGCAGGCTGCGCTCGGCCGTCACCGCGGCCCTGCTCGCGGCGTGTTCTACCGTCGCGAGCAGCGCCGCCAGTTCGGTGTCCGCCGCGCGGCACTCCACGGCCAGCGCGCCCTGGGCCGGCGCGGGCACGATGTCGTCGGGCTCGAAGACCTCGCTGACCAGATCCGCGCATCCGATCCTGGCAAGCCCCGCGTAGGCGAGCACCACCGCGTCGAATTCTCCGTCGCGAACCGCCGCCAGCCTGGTGTTCGCGTTGCCGCGGATGGGCAGGCAGCTGACGTCCGAGCGCAGCAGCGCGAGCTGCGCCGCGCGGCGCGGCGACCCGGTTCCGATCCGGGCCCCGGCCGACAGGTCGGCCAGCTTCGCCCCGTGCCACCCGACCAGCGCGTCGCGCGGGTCGTCGCGAGCCGGGACGGCGGCAAGCGCGATACCCGGCGCGGCCCCGGTCGGCAGGTCTTTGAGCGAGTGCACCGCGAAGTCCACCTCCCCGCGGAGCAGGCTTTCCCGCAATGCGCTGACGAAAACCCCGGTGCCGCCGATCTGGGTGAGGTGCTCCCTGCTGACGTCGCCGAGCGTGGTCACGCCCACGATCTCCACCGGGCGGCCGGTGCGCTCAGTGACAAGCCGGGCCACCTCGCCGGACTGCGCCAGGGCCATCGGGCTCCGGCGGCTGCCCAGCCGTAGCGTTACCGCCTTCACTGACACCCCTCCTGATCGGCCACGTTCGGGGATTCGACATCGGCACGCGTCACCGCCTCGATGGCACGCGGGTCGAGGTCGAAGAGGACGCGCAGCGCGGCGGCGTACTCTTCGCCGCCTGGCGAGGACGCGAGTTCCTTTACCCGGACCGTCGGTGCGTGCAACAGCTTGTCTACCACTCGCTGCACGGTCTGGGCTATTTCTTCAAGCGCCCGGCCGCTCAGCCCGTCTTCGCTGAGCCGCCCGGCGAGCCTCGCCAGCTCCGCGTCGACCACGGTCGCCGCCTTGGCGCGCAGCGCCACCACGGTGGGGGTCACCCGCGCGGCGCGGACCGCGGACCCGTAGGCGGCGTACTCCTCCTCCACGATCGCGCGGACCGCCGCCACCTCTTCCGTGCCGACCGCCACGCCGCCGCTGCCGCGCAGCTCAGCCAGGCCGATCACGCTCACGCCCGGCAGCGCGGCGGCCGCCCGGTCCACGTCGTGCGGCATGGCGAGGTCGAGCAGGACGAGCGGGCGTGCCCCGCGAAGCCCGAACGCGGCGCGCACCACCGGCTCGGCGACTACCAGCCCCGACGCCCCCGTACAGGAAATGACCAGGTCGGCGGCTGCGATGGCGTCCTGAAGTGAGGCGAGATCGGCCACCTCGCCGCCCACACCCGCCGCGAGCCGCTCGGCCCGGGCGCGGGTGCGGTTGGCCACGACGATGCGCGCGGCGCCCGAGCGTGCCGCCGTCGCGACCGCCAGCCCGCTCATCGCGCCCGCCCCGACCACCAGGACGTCGCGCCCGGCGAGCGGCCGGCCGTTCGCCCCGGCCGTGCCGAGCGCGGCCGCGGCGAACTCGATCCCGACCCTGACCAGGCTGATGCCGAGCCGGTCGATCCCTGTTTCCGCGCGGGCCCGCTTCCCCGTTCGCAGGGCCAGCCTGCCGAGGTCGCGCAGCGACCTGCCGAGCGTCCCGTTGTCGGACGCGACCCTGAGCGCCGTCCGCACCTGGCCGAGTATCTGATCCTCGCCCACGACCATCGAGTCGAGCCCGCTGGCCACGGCGAGCAGGTGCTGGACCGCGCGGTCCTCGTAGTGCACGTAGAGGCTTCCGGTCAGTTCGCCTGGCTGGATGCCGGAGTAGCGGGCCAGCAGCTCACACACCCCGGTGACCGCGCCGTGGAACCGGAGCACCTCGGCGTAGACCTCCACCCTGTTGCAGGTGGAGATGACGAAAGCCTCCCCGATGTCCGGCAGGTGGGCGACGTCCCTGAGCAGCTTGCCGAGCGTGTCTCCGCTGACCGCGGCGCGTTCCAGGGTCGCGACCGGCGCGCTCTTGTGGCTGAGGCCGACTACGAGGACGCTCACCGCTACACCGCCTAAGCTTCCGCTGCTGCGGGATCCGCGAACTGCCCGAACCGCTCGGCGGACCGCCGCTGCGCGTGGAAGGCGAGGATCTGCAGCTCAATCGATAGGTCGACCTTACGCACATCCACGCCCGCCGGCACAGTCAATACCAGCGGCGCAAAGTTAAGAATGCTTGTAACTCTGGCAGCGACCAGCCGATCGCATACCGCCTGGGCCGCTCCGGCCGGCACGGCGATGACGCCGATCGCGATCGCCTGGCTGGCCACGACCGCCTCAAGCTCACTGACGTGGCGGACGACCACGGAGCCGAGTTCGCGGCCGACCATCGCCTGGTCGGTGTCCAGCACCGCTGCTATCCGGAATCCCCTGGTGGCGAAGCCACCGTAGTTCGCCAGCGCCCGGCCGAGGTTACCGGCGCCGACGATGACCACGGGCCAGTTCTGGGTCAGCCCGAGCGCCCGGGAGACCTGGTACACGAGATAGTCAACGTCGTAGCCGACGCCCCTGATCCCGTACGAGCCGAGGTACGACAGGTCCTTGCGCAGCTTGGCCGAGTTCACGCCGGCCGCCGCCGCGAGCTCCTCGCTGGCCACCGTCCCCACGCCCCGCTCGGCCAGCGTGTAGAGCGCACGCAGGTAGACAGGCAGCCTGGCCACGGTGGCTTCCGGGATGCCGCCAGGGGACGGGCGGTCGCCAGCCTTGCTACTCGGCTCTTCGGCGGAGCCTGGCAATTCGGCGGCAGTGGGCATGCGGCGCTCCCGGGCGGATCGACGCCGTGGCGGGACCGCGCTGGTCGGGAGCCCGCTAGAGATGTGGCGTGGGGGGGTCTGCCGGCCACCATCGAGCGCGTGCGCCCGACCGCGGCCGGTACCTACCATACGTCGTTTGTGAATCGGCGCACAAAGTGCGCGGCGGGCCGCCTCCCCCGAACTCCCGGGACGTCGGTGCGACCGCCTCGCCGCTGCCGGCCGGGCGTGCGCCGACCGCGCCGATCGCACCCACGGCGTGCGGTCGGGGACATCCCGGACGGCGGCCCGGAAAGGAGCACTCTTTATGCACGAAACGGCTGTCGCAGAGGCCACATAGTAATCAGATTCACCGGGATATTACAGATCGTCCACGCCCGGCTACTGTTCATGGCGCTCGTGAGCGGACGTGACTCCTGACTCAGCGCGGTAATGACAACCGTGACCGCGCGTCATTGCGTCCTAAACCGCGATCCCTGCCATTTAAGGCGGCGGCATGAACCAATCGCCGCACGCCTGCCCTAATCGCGCGCAAAGGCCGGCGGACCGGGGCTGCTCAGGACGCGCGGCCGCGATCGCCGGTCAGCGCGGCGCGCAGGCGGTCCTCCGAGACTCGCCAGAAGTCGTGCTGCACGCCGTCCACGAGCGTGACAGGGATCCTGTCCCAGTAGGCGCGCATGTCATCCGCGGACCGGGTGATGTCGCGTTCCTCCCACGCCACCCCGAGGTCGGCGGCCACCCGGTCGACGACGGCGCGCGCGTCGTCGCACAGATGGCATCCGGGCCGGCTGAGCAGCGTGATCCGCGGCGTGGCCATCTAGCTTCCTCCGTAGCGTTGTCCCTGGTAGGAGAGCTCGTCCCGGTCCAGGGAGCGCTGCTGCGGGCGGCTTTCCTGCACGGGCAGGCGATCGTTGGCAGGCCCGGCGTACCGGCCGCCGCCGCCGCCCGCGTGCCGGCCGCCGCCGCCCCCGTGCC